>JAFWLX010000067.1 GCA_017510875.1 Atopobiaceae bacterium
AGGTTACGCAGGGGGACGTGAGTCAAGGGGACAGGTCATTTGACTCCTCATGAGGAGTCAAATGACCTGTCCCCTTGACTCACGTCCCCCTGCGTAACCTTGGTCTGATTGATGTGAGAGTTTGCATACTAGGCCCCTTGCATACAAAACCAATGTATCAGGTTGATAAAACTACACAGCAAATCAGTTCTATAACCGTCACAAAGCGTCATGATTGAAAGCCCCATGAGGGGACCTTGTTTCAATGTGGCTTGACCAAACGTGGACCCATACCCACTGCCAGATTGGTCGGTCAGCTGTTGCACACATCTCAAGGAAGGGATATTCCATGAGCAACCACACCTTTACCCGTCGAGGCTTCCTTGGCGCCGCATCGGCCTCTGCGCTTAGCCTTGTGCTCTCCGCTTGTGGCGGCTCGCAGTCGCAGACCACCGGCACCAATGCTGCTGCGACCGCAGATTACACGCTGGTCAAGGAGGGCACGCTCACCGTTGCCTCCGACCTCGACTTCCCCCCACTGGACTCCTTTGAGGGTGGCGAGGCCAAGGGCTTTGACGTTGACCTCTCCAAGGCCATTGGTAAGAAGCTGGGCCTTGAGGTCGAGTACCTGCCTCCCACCAACTTTGACGCCATCATTCCCATGATCAAGCAGGGCGGCAAGGCCGACATCGGCAACTCTGCTTTCTCCATCACCGAGGAGCGCAAGGCCGAGATTGACTTCACCGACGCCTACCTTGACTCCAACTTGGGCATTGCCGTCAAGTCGGACAGCGATGCCAAGACCGAGGAAGCCCTCAACGTAGCCGACAAGAAGATTGCCGTGCAGTCGGGTACCACGGGCGAGGCCTACGCCAAGGAGAACATGGGCAGCGCTACCATCGTGCCGCTCACCACGGTCACCGAGTGCATGGCAGGCCTTTCCACCGGTCACTATGACGCTGTGTGCGCCGACCTGCCGGTCATTGGCAACATGTGCACCGTCTCGTTCACCGACTGTGAGGTTGCCAAAGAGATTCCCACGGGCGAGCAGTACGGCATCGTGGTCTCCAAGGATAACCCTGGCCTCACGGCTGCCATCAACGCGGCTCTCGCCGAGATGGAATCCGATGGTACCATGGCCGAGCTTAAGGAAAAGTGGTTTGGCGCCACGGCATAAGGCTTTTGTTGCAGTCCAACGCAAGGAAAGGAATGTGAGCATGATTTCTCGTCGTCAGTTTATTCAGGGTGGCTCTCTTGTGGCCGCAGGCCTTCTCGCGGGTTGCGGATCTTCAGGCGGCAGTACCTCGACTACGGATACCTCGGCTGATGCCAGTTCGTACACGCTGGTCAACGAGGGTAAGCTCACCTGCATCTCCAACCTGTTCTTCCCGCCGTTCGAGTCCATGAACGAGTCCACGGGCGATCCCGAGGGCTTTGACATCGACATCTCTAAGGAGCTGGCCAAGCACATGGGCCTCGAGGTCAACTGGCTGCCCAGCCAGGACTTTGACACGCTGGTGCCCACCATCAAGCAGGGCGGCAAGGCTGACATCGCCATTGCCGGCATGACCATCACCGACGCCCGCAAGGCCGAGGTTGACATGTCCGACCCTTACGTCGACTCCAACCAGTCCATCGTGGTCAAGGCCACCTCTACCGACACGCAGGATACCCTCAACGACTCGAGCAAGACCATTGCCGTGCAGGGTGGCACCACCGGCGCCGAGTGGGCACAGGAGAACCTGCCCAAGGCAACCATCAAGCCGCTCTCCACGGTCATCGACGCCATGAACGGCGTGCAGTCCGGCCTGTATGACGCCGTGGTCTGCGACCTACCCGTCTCTAAGTACCAGATCAAGCAGTCCTACTCCGACCTGCAGGTTATCGAAGAGATTCCTACGGGCGAGCAGTACGGCATTGCCATCTCTAAGGACAATCCTGGCCTTACCGCAGCCGTCAACGCCGCCTTGGCCGAGATGGTTTCCGATGGCACCATGGCCGCTATCGAGACAGAGTGGTTTGGCTCCCAGATGTAGTGTGGGGCCTTTGGGCAAGGCCAAATCGTAGGTTCGTATGATGGGACAGATAGGGCACATGCCCTTCTGTCCCATCCGAGCAAAGGCTCTTGTCACCCAAGTGACCTGCAGTCTTTTGTATCGAAGGGAAAACACATGAGACTCGGCAACGCACGCGAGGGGAGGGGCATCATCCATGTGGCGCTCGTGCTGTCTATGGTACTCGCGCTTCTGGTGCCTACCGATGCCCTAGCACTCAGCACTAACAAGGCAACCGCACGCCCCAACGAGGATGGCGGCTCAAGCGTGATTGGCGGCCTGCCCACTCGTCTGACTTGGGAGGGAACGGTTGGCGATAACGAGGAAGTCACCGAGGTCACGCTGGTACTTCCCGAGGGCAGCACCTTTGACGGCTCGACCACCAAGATCACGGTGCTTGAGGGGCTCTCTCGTGCCAAAGTCGAGGGCGTGGCCAAGCCCAACGGATCCGAGCTCACGGTAAGCTTCTCCGAGCCTGTTCAGGCTGGCTACCTGTTGCGTCTTGAGATTGAGGGCATGGCATTTCCTCCTGATGGCGGCGACGTTGTGGTGGGCGGCACGTACGTCAACCAAAGCGGCAAGCAGGCCCTCGAGGACTCCAAGCCCATCGCCACCATTGCCAACACGCCGCTGCAGGCGTTGGTTGCCCATCTTGACGAGGCTCCTTGGGTGCAGGCTTGGAACTCGAACCCCTTCCTTGGCATGTTCTTCAAGCCCCAGCTTCTGGCCACGGCCTTTGCCACGCTCATACCGGGCTGGCTGCTCTGCCTGCTCATTGTGGTGATTGCCTATCCCTTTGCCATCGCCCTTGGCCTGCTCTTTGCCCTCATGAAGATCTCGAAGCGCGGCATCTTGCGTCTTATCGCTACGGTGTACATCAACGTGCTGCGCGGTACGCCGCTCTTCTTGCAGATTTACATCATGTTCTTTGGCCTGCCCATGATGAACATCAACATTGATAACAACGTCTTGGGCGTCATCGTCATTGCCATCAACGCGTCGGCCTATCTGGCCGAGATCTTCCGTGCGGGCATCCAATCAATCCCGCAGGGGCAGTACGAGGCCGCGTCAAGTCTGGGCATGAACTACTTCCAGACGATGTTTGACATCATCTTGCCGCAGACCATCCGTCGCGTGATTCCCACGGTTACCAGCGACTTCATCACGTCCTACAAAGACACCTCGCTGCTCTCGTCGGTGGGCGTCATGGAGCTGATGATGTTTGCCAAGAACCTCACGTCTGTTTCGGGCAACATGACCCCGTATGTGGCGGCGGCCATCTTCTACCTCATCGTTACGCTCCCGCTCATCAAGGTGGTTGGCATAGTGGAAGAGCGTATTGCTCACTCCGAGCGTGGTGGCGGCCCGCGTCCCAGAGGCCCCAAGCCCAAGCATGACGTGGACAAGGTGGCAGGCGAGGAGTCCCGCTTCTCAGAGCTTGCGGTGCACGCAGAGGCGCTTGCGCCTGAAGATGCCTCCGCCTTCAACCAGTTGGCTCCCGGCCTTGCGACGGAGGTGTAACAGATGTTTGGTAAGAAGCACGTTCACATTCCCAAGGTAGATGTCCCGCCCGCAATGGACGCAGCCGAGGCCGCGCGCATTGCCTTCGACCACGACAAGACCCTCTCAAAGCACCATTTTGTTGAGGGCGAGCATCCCGTGGTTCGCATCGAGCACCTCATGAAGACCTTTGACGGCGAGACGCAGGTGCTGCGTGACGTCAACCTCAATGTGTGGAACGGCGAGATCGTGGTGGTTCTGGGACCTTCGGGCTCGGGCAAGTCAACCATGCTGCGCTGCATCAATCTGCTCGAGACCCCCACGGCCGGGCACATTCTTATCGAAGACGACGAGATTACAGGCAAGAGCAGCAAGGAAGTTGGCCTCATTCGCCGCGAGATGGGCATGGTGTTTCAGAGCTTCAATCTCTTCCCGCACCTCAGCGCTCTTGAAAACGTCATGATTGGCCAGACCAAGGTGCTTAAGAAGAGCAAGGACGCAGCGCGTGCCGAGGCCATCAAGCAGCTTGAGGCCGTGGGTCTGGGCGACCGCATTGACTACAAGCCTCCCCAGCTTTCGGGCGGTCAGCAGCAGCGTGTGGCCATTGCTCGCGCGGTGGCCATGCATCCCAAGGTGCTCCTGTTTGACGAGCCCACCTCAGCCCTTGACCCCGAGCTGGTACGCGACGTACTTGGCGTTATGCGCGACCTTGCCCTGCATGGCGACATGACCATGATCGTAGTTACGCACGAGATGGGCTTTGCCCGCGACGTGGGCGACCGCGTGGTCTTCATGGAGGGTGGCGTTGTGGTTGAGCAGGGACTTCCCGAGGAAGTCTTTGACCATCCCAAGAACGAGAGAACCGCCCAGTTCCTAGGTTCGATTGAGTAGTACAGGGCCGTGACAGAAGGGCTTCGGAGGGACGCCGCCCACGGACCGGCCGGCAACCCTCGAGGCTCCGCTTCGGCTCACGCTCCGCCCTTACGGCGCGGCAGCTGCGGAACTCGGCTGCTG
>JAFWLX010000068.1 GCA_017510875.1 Atopobiaceae bacterium
AGGTAGTAGCCCACGTTGTGCGGGAAGCACGTGCCCGTGGTGTTGATGGCAAGCCCACCGAGAATCGATGCCTCGTAGAGCTGGCGGTACAGCTCGTCGCTCAGCTCGTTACCGGCCGAGACAACAGAAAGGGGCTCTATTGCCAAGCGGATGGCGCGTGTTGCAAACGCACGGGATATCTCGTCTGCCTTGCGGCTAAAGTAGCTTTCGGTTGCGTGGGCAAGCACGTCAACGCCGCACGAGAGCGTGACGTTACGTGGGCACGAGCGTATGTAGCGGCTATCGCCAAAGGAGACTTTTGCATAGAGAAGGTCGTCGTGGATGCTGTGCTTGCGCCTTTGGCTGTCGGTAAGCACCGAGACCTTGGTCACCTCGCTGCCCGTGCCAGCCGTTGTTCCCACCAAGGCGATGGGCAGCGGTTTCTTGTCCCACTTCTTGGCATAGAAACCTTCCTCGTCTAGCTGGGGATTGGCGGCAAACACGGCCACGGCCTTGGCGGCATCAAGTGAAGATCCGCCTCCTATGCCCAGCACAAACTGCACGTTATTCTCGGCGGCAAGGCGACCGGCTTCCATGCAAGACAACACCGGCGGGTTCTCGGTGACGTCTTTCCACACCATGGCCGAGATGTCGTAGGCGGCAAGCGCGCGCAGGACGTCGTCAAGGGCGCCACTCACTTGAGCGACCTGTTTTCCGGTGACTATCACGCAACTGGTACCCAACGCCGCCAGTGCGTCCTGATGCTGGGAAACGGCGTTCTCCCCAGTGTACAAGCGGGTAGGCATGAAGTAGTCCATAGCACAAGCTCCTCTCTGCTCGCAGACCTCACTATCATAGCAGTGCATGAATGGAACAATTTCGGCGGTATCGCACCACAGTGCGGTACCGCCGAAGCCGCTTTTTGCAATCAGGGGCCGTAGATGAAGGGCCTTTGGGGCGCTGACCCTCACGGGTGGGCCGGGCATCGGACCCAATCACTGCTTCATTAGGCCAGCGCCACCTAACTGGTAGATTTTGGAAGGCTGCAGCACGGTATCGCTCCAGCGAACCTTGGCCCACTGAGGCATAAGCGTAAAGGCGTAGCGGCCATAGGTGCCATCGTCCAGCTCTGCGGGTACGGCACGAGCAAAGGCGGCATCGCCCACAAGCCTCCAGCGCTCGTCCGCGATGCCCCACGCCTGGAGCTGCGAGAAGACACGATTCACCGGACCTGACTCAAACGAGGCCTTCACGCATTCGGGTTGCTGAATCTCAAACTGAATGTCAAAGGCAAACACCTTGCCAAGAGTGCCGTCGGGGTACAGGTCAAACTGAAAGTCCACAGCTCCAGGAGCTAGGGAGAGCAGCTGCGAAGCCTGCTCAAGCATCTTGTCGTCATATGCAACAAAGCCAATCTCGTCGAAGGAAGCCTTCAGTTGCGCCGCATCCTGGGCACAGACCTTGACCATGTCGTCTGCAAGATACCCGCACACGCGCAGCGGCGAGCCGGGCCTACCGCGAAAGAGCCCAAAGAACGAGAGTGGCCACCCTTTGGGCATACGCTTTGCAAGGTCTAGATAGAGCTGCGCGCGCTCGGGCTCGCCAAGCACCTCAAAAAAGGGCCTGACCAGCTCAGTTTTAGCACGCGGCTGAAAGTGCACCGCTGCCGGTGGCAGCACCTGCTCCTTGGTATCAAGCTCAAACCCATACGACACGTCCTCGTTCTCCGCACGGCATTGGGCACACCAGTCAAGCAAATCCTGCATGCCAACAGCCACCGGTGACGCTATGCAAAGACCGGGCCTCTTGTGCTTATAGAGCACGGTCACATCTAAGAACGGCTCGCCTGCCAGCGGCGACTCAAGATACACGTCAGGAAACTTCTCGCCCACCATAAAGGGGCGCAGCAAAGATCGGACGCGGCTTACGCTGTCCCCAAACAGGATGTCACCACGCCCATCATCCGCTGCCTGAAGGCACAGCACTTCAAACGCATCTGCAAAAGATGGCACCTTCATAGGGCGTTCTCCCTCCATCCAAACCGAGGATCCAGCTGGAACTTTAGCGCAAGTAGGACGCCAGGTCATGAGCATTGTAAACGGACATCCGCATTGGGTCAGTAGGGGGCAGCCCCTTTCTGTTCCGACATTATGGAACAAAAAGGGGCTGCCCCCTACTGACCCCACAAGAGGAGCCCCGCTCACAAAACAGGCACCCGTGCCGCTAACGCAAAGGAAAGCTGCCAAGATAGCGCAGTTTAAAATCCTTGTCTTGCTCGAGCGCCTCAAATGCCTCGTAGCCTCCACCCGAGCACTCAATGAGGTACTCGTACCTCCCTAAATCAGTTTTCTCGGGACGGTCGTGTACGGCCACCACTTTGAGGCCTTGCTCCTCCACCAACTCGAGCAGGTCGGGCAAGCCCTGAGCATCGCCCGCGGCAACGAAGGCCATGCGGTCCGAGGCCTCCTTGGCCGGCTTCTCAAGCGAAAGCACATAGAACCGAGTCTTGTTGGCATCGTTCATCTGTATATCGCTGGCAAGCACCTCAAGTCCATAAACTTTGGCCGCAGCAGCCGAGCCAATAGCCGCGCAGTTAAGCCCCTCGGCCTCCGCAGCCATCTTTGCGCCTTCGGCCGTGCTTGAGACCTCAACGAGCTCTGCATCTGGAAGGTTGGCTGCCATCCACTCCTTGCCTTGGGCAATGCCCTGCTTGTGCGAGTAGACAACCGTAATGTCCTCGAGCTTCGACTGGGGCTTGGCAAGAAGGTTTTGGCTAATGGGAAGCTCCACCTCACCCACCACGCTTACGGCATCTTGCAAGAGCACCTGGTCAAGGTACTCGCTCACTGGACCACCAATGGTGTTTTCCTGCGGAATCACCGCATAATCGCTGGTTCCGTTAAGTAACGCCTCAACCGACGCCGTTACGTCTACCTGAGGCAGGTACGTGCCCTTGCCCTCAAAGAAGCGCTCGCAAGCCTCTTGGGTGTAGGTGCCCTCGGGACCAAGGTAGCTCACGCGCGGAAGCTCTTGACTATCTTGCGATTGGGTGGACGAGACGTCCTGCTCTTGGGCAGCAGGGGGCACAGATGCGGTCTGCGTGGGCCTATTGACGCAGCCAGGCAGAACACATGAAGCCGCAAGCACCAGAGTCAACACGTTTCTTCTCATGATTTCTCTCCTCTTGCCTTGGCGGGATAGCCCGTGTATGTACCACGGAATGCCGTTGACATAATACTCATGTGACAGCTCCGTGTTGCGAAAGAGTATACGCCGAGGCCTCACCACGCACGGGCGCCTTTTCTCACGGGTTTCATGCAGGAAGGATTTACTCACAATATTCTTTGTTGTGAGTAGAATTGCAAGCCCAGAGGGTCATTCTCTGCCACAGGCATCGTCGGTATCGGATTTGTCCTCATGCTGCAGCCCACGCGCGCCTGCTTGCGCAGCAACTCTTGCTCTTAGGACGTCATGGCAAAGGCAGAGCGAACGGTATCGAGGATGAGCGCACAGCGAATGGAGTCTTCAAGCGACATGCTGGGCGACTCGCACTCCCCCGCCTCGCATAGGCTCACAAAGTGACTCACCTCGCCAAAGAAGTCGTCCACCTCGTAGGGAACATCCAACACGCGAGGCTCGCACCCCTGCACGTACACGGTTGCGCGCTGAGGACGGTGGAGCTCCTCGACCACAATGTGTCCGCGCTCCCCCACCAAAGTTGCCGTGCGGAGCTTAGCGCGGTCAAAGGCGCACTCCAAACACGCGTCCATACCGTCATAGTCGAGCCACGCATCTACGTAGATGTCAATCCCATCTTTTTGCTTGCCTTCAAACGAGACAACCTTGGGAGTACCAGAGCACAGGTCCTCGATCCAGCTGGCACAATAGATGCCACAATCGAGCAGCACCCCCGCGCCAGGACCAGGCGTCATATGGTAGCCGCCCGCCTTCTCTACGACGTCTAGCATATCGTTGCAAAGCGTCGCTTCCACGCGCACAAGAGGACCAATCTCATCAAGCGCATCCATGACGTGAGTGTAGATTGGCGCAAAGCGCGGCTTCATTGCCTCCATAAAGAGCACGTTGCACCTGCGCGCAACATCCGCCACCTCTCTCATCTGCTCTGCTGTGAGCATGGCTGGCTTCTCGCACAGCACCGCCTTGCCCGCCTCAAGCGCACGAATGGCCCACTCCTTGTGATAGGCGTGCGGAAGCGCCAGATAGATGGCATCAACACCCGTATCTGCCAAAAGCTCGTCGTAGCTGCCATATGCACGGGCGTCTTCTGCGTGTGGAACCTCGTCCAAGAACGCCTGCGCCTTTGCGGCCGTACGACAAGCAGCTGCCACCAGCTGCGCGCGCTTCTCGTGAGCCAAGCTTGCCGCAAAGCGATGAGCGATGTTTCCCGCCCCAAGAATGCCAAACCGCACCATACGTGTCCCCCTTGTACTGCCCGAATGTGCTTTGACTAGTCCACGCCGTAGTAGGAGCAGTTGTCAAAGTCCCAGAACTTGCCTCCAGAAATGCTCTCTACTTCCTCGTCCGAGAGCTTATAGCCCTCCTTCTTGGCAAGCGCAATGATCTCCTCGGGAGTCTTGCACTTACGTATCTGCTCCTTCTGCTCGGGTGTCAGATCTTTGAAATCCATGATGCCTCCTACTTTGCAAACGTACGGCCGCACCTGTTGGTTGGGCCGTCATACTGATTGCCCGCCGTAGCCCCTCCCCACAGAGAGCCCTTGGGAAAACGCTCCATGGTTTCCCCTCCCTCAATTGGACGTCTCTTTTGCAATGATGCCAGTGTTTGCGCTTGAGATGAGACGACCTTTGCCACAGGTTGGATGAGCGGCCCCCGTTACAGCAGCTGCACGCCTGCGGCCTGGCACGCCTCAACGGTCTGTGGGTCCCACACAGACGCCTGCACCTCGCCCACATGCGCCTTGCCCAAAAGCAGCATGCACAGACGGCTTTGGCCAATGCCGCCACCAATGGTGCTGGGCAGCTCTCCAGCAAGCAGCATCTTGTGGAAGGGCAGGCTGCGTCGATCATCGCATCCAGCCAGGGTAAGCTGGCGGTCCAGAGACTCGGGACTCACGCGAATGCCCATGCTGCTTGCCTCGGTGGCACATCCCAGAACATCGTTCCAAAAGAGCAGGTCGCCGTTAAGAGCCCAGTCGTCGTAGTCGGGCGAACGCCCGTCATGGGGCTTGCCCGAACGCAGCGTAGAGCCAATGCCCTGGATGAACGTGGTGCGATGCACCGAGACAAAACGGTCCTCGCGGTCTTTGGGAGAAAGCGTTGGATAGAGGTCTTCCAGCTCTTGGGCGGTTATGAAGGTGATGTCGCGATCAAGCTCGCACTCAAGCTGCGGGTAGTACCACTTAAGCTCGTCAAGGGTGCCACAGATGGCAGTGACAATGCGCCGCACCACCTCGTGCAGGTACTCGCTCGTGCGCTGCTCGGGGACAATGACCTTCTCCCAGTCCCACTGGTCAACGTAGATGGAGTGCAGGTTGTCCAGCTCCTCGTCACGCCGGATTGCGTTCATGTCGCACACGATACCCTTGCCCACGTTGAAGTCGTAGCGCTTAAGGGCATAGCGCTTCCACTTGGCCAGCGACTGCACAACCTCGGCATCCGCACCAACGGCAGGCACGTCAAAGCCCACGGGACGCTCCACACCGTTAAGGTTGTCGTTCATGCCTGTGGCCGGGTCCACCACAAGAGGCGCCGTCACGCGTACCAAGTGCAGCGCCGCGCAAAGCTTGGCGAGAAAGACATGCTTGATGCGCTCGATGGCGCGCTGGGTGTCGTAGAGCGAAAGTTGGGGCTCGTAGCCTTTGGGGATGGTAGTCATGGTGTCTCCTGAACGAGCGTGTACTAACGCACAGCACAATACTCGCTTCAAGGGCGCACGCGGCCGACGGTAACGCAATTGAAGCCACCTTGCAATGAAATGGCGCCTGGAATGCAGGTCGTAAGTTGTTTTCACGTCACTGGTCATGGATGGGTCAAGGCAAACCTGCACCCTTTCACAAATCAGTGCTGTTGCGTATAGTGGGACTGCATACTCACACGCATCGTGCACACCCGTTCGAATGTGCTCAAAATGCATCACGCGCGCTTACGCCAAGGCGTTCTTTACGCCATGTTGGGAGAGACCATGCCAGAAGAGTCATATTGCGACATCAATGCCCGTGTTATAGGCAGCTGGGTAGAGGATGGCTGGGAGTGGGGAAAGCCCATCGATCACGAGGAGTTCGTGCGCGCCAAGCAAGGAGACTGGCAGATACGGCTTACGCCAACCAAGCCTGTTCCGCAAAGCTGGTGGCCTCCCCTGCACGGAGCCGAGGTGCTTGGCCTAGCCAGTGGCGGAGGCCAGCAGATGCCCATCCTCACAGCGGCGGGCGCCTACTGCACCGTGCTTGACTACACGCCCGCCCAGCTTGAGAGCGAGCGCATGGTTGCCCAGCGCGAGGGTTACCACATCAATGTGGTTTGCGCCGACATGACGCGCATGCTGCCCTTTGACGACGAGACCTTTGACGTGGTGGTCAACCCGGTGAGCCTGTGCTACGTACGCAAGGTTGAGCCGGTGTTCTGCGAGATAGCACGCGTGCTGCGTCCGGGAGGCGCCTTGCTCGCAGGCTTTGACACGGGCCTTAACTACGTGGTGGACACCGCCGAAGAGCGCATTGTGCGCGGTCTGCCATACGACCCCATCGCCAATCCCCAGCTGCTGGAAGAAGGCAACGTGGACGAGGAGGGCGTGCAGTTCTCCCACACCGCAGCCGAGCTCTTGCGCGCAATGATCAGGGCTGGCTTTATCATCGACGACCTCTTTGAAGACGTGAACGGAGAAGGTCGCCTATCCGAGCTGCGTATTCCCACCATGATGGCCGTGCGCGCCCACAAACCCGGGGTGATGTGGGCGTAGGAGTGATTCAGGTTTCTCGGAAGTAACTGTTTAAGACCCAGCCAGTGTACGACTATCGGAACGCATCCCCCGGAAGTTGTTCCGCTGGCACATCACGTTCCCGACTCTATTTTGCACGCGCTATTGGCATACTTCTTTGGTAGGAATACACTAAAGAGGCTTATAACAAATGCGCTCCTATTGAGCGATGCAACGTGCCCCTTTACTTCTTGTTTTTAGGAAGTATCCATATGAGTGATTTCAATACATCAGACACACCCAACACCAATAACCAAGCACCCAGCGGCCAAGGCGCCGGTCCCATGCCCGGAGGCCCTGGCAAGGGGCCCATTGGCCCACCTCCCGGTGGGCCCGGCAAGGGGCCCGTAGGGCCGCCTCCCGGAATCGATCCTGTCTCGGGTGCCATCAATCTCTCGGCCTTTGCCCAAGAGTATGCCAAGACGCTAGCCTCAAAGCGCTACCAGAAGCTGGCAATGTGGTTCATCGACATCCGCAACTTCCGCTCCATCAACCCCAAGTACGGCTTCCTCATGGGCAACTCCGTTCTGCAGACGGTTGCCAAGAAGACCAAAGAGATGCTCTCGCGCGAGCTGCCCACGGCTCGTCTGGGCGGCGACCGCTTTATCGTCCTTACCGACGGGCTTAGCGAGCAGCAGGCAATCAAGCGTTTTGACCAGCTCACCGAGGCAATCAACCTCGAGACCTCCCAGCTAGGCGTCAACCAGCACATCATGCTCATGGGCGGCTTCTACCAGCTGCGGCCCATCGACTACAACGTGCTCAGCTACCAGCAGCCGCTTGACTACGCCTCAATTGCGCACAGAAACGCCCGCAGCAATCCCAAACGGCGTCTTGTGCCCTTTACCAACGAGGACCTTAAGCGCGACATGCGTCGCATCACCATCGAGCAGACCATCGACGAGGCCCTGGAAAGCGACCAGATAGAGGTCTGGTACCAGCCCCAGATTGACTACTCGCTGGGCGAGGTGATCGGTGCCGAGGCGCTGGCCCGCTGGCACCACCCAGCCATTGGTTGGATAGAGCCCGACGAATTTGTCCCCGTACTTGAGAACTGTGGCAAGATACATACACTTGACGGCTTTATTTGGGAGGAGGCCTGCCGAAGCGCCGGCAGGTGGCGCAACGCCGCCGACGGCAAGCCCGTGCCCATCTCGGTCAACGTGTCGCGCACCGAGATATTTGAGCCCAACCTGCTCGACCAGATCCTTGAGCTGCGCGACAAATACGATCTGCCCAGCGGCAACATACGCCTAGAGCTCTCCGAGAGCGCTTTTCTAGAGGACGAGGGGCAGCTTAACGAGCTCATCGACCAGATGCACACCAACGATCTGCTTATCGAAATGGATGACTTTGGCACCGGGCACTCATCGCTCAACGTGCTTGAGGACGCGGCGGTGGACGTGGTCAAGCTTGACATGAGCTTCATGCGCTCTGCAGCCAACGAGGAGCGCAGTGCCATTGTGCTTGGCTCGGTCATCCGTATGCTGCAGGGCCTTGACACGCCCATTATCGCCGAGGGCGTAGAGACCCTTGAGCAGGCCGAAGCCCTTAAGAACATGGGCTGCCACCTTATGCAGGGCAACTACTTCTCGCAGCCCATGCCGCTGGATGACTTTGAGGACTTCATTGCCTCAAACCGCACCACCGAGAATGCCGAGCGGCGCGAGCGCAAGGAGTCTCACCTTGACGAGCTTATGAGCATCGACCCAACCTCGTCGTTTATCTTCAACAACGCCATTGGCGGAACAATGTTCTTATTTGTGGGCGAGGACAGCTCAGAGTGCATCATGGCAAACGACCAGTTCTACCGCGAGTGCGGCCTTACCCGCAGCATCCTGGGCGAGGGCATCATCGATCCGCTTGACGAGTTAGACCCAGAGTCGCTTGCCACCATGTGGCGTGCAAGCGAGCAGGCACGCGAGCAGGGCGCTGGAACCTGCATTGCGCAGGTAAGGCGTTCGCAGCGTTGGATAGAGTGCGTGCTGCGCTACCTTGACACCAGCTCGCGCGGGGACATCTTCTCCATCAACATCATTCGTTCCGGCTCGGTGTTTGATTACGAGAGCAAAAAGCGTCAGGCGCTTGACGACCTTGCCTGGGATGTCGACCTGCTTGGCAGCATCGTGCCCAATGGCTTTGTAAAGTGCAAGACCGCCGACGCACTAGAGATTGCCTTCATCAGCCCCCAGGTGCTGACCGAGATTGGCCTTTCGCAGACTGAGTTTGCAAAACGGTTCCACAATTCTCTGCGCGAAATGGTGCTGGCCGAGGACCATGCCGACCTAGACGAGGCCATTGCCGAGAGCCAGACCACCGGCAAGCCCGTACCATGCGACTTGGGCCTGTACTGTGGCTATGGCACCAACTACCGCAATGCCCATGCAGTATGCCGCGTCCACGAGGACGACGGGCAACCATGGCTGTACGTGCTGTTCCTCTTCTACGAGGACGAGCTCTCACAGCTTGCCGACGACCATGCCCCTGACGACCGAGCCTCCTCGTTTGTCTATGACATCAAGGCTGACCAGCTTGTTATTGAGGTGCCGCAACGCGGGCAGCAGGAGCCATACACCCATGTGCGCGAAGGCCTTACCACGTGGCTTGACAGCATGCCGGCCCTGATAACCAAAGCGAGCGCAGCAAAGCTTCTGGCCATCATCCGCGACCTTCACAACCATCCCATTGCCGGCTTCACCGACATCAAGTGCAGCCTCTCCGACAGCGTGCCGCAGCGCTGGTTCCACCTTAACTACACCTGCGACGTGGACCGCGATGGCAACGCCACCATCATTCGCGGCTTTGCGCATGATGCCAACGACCGCATGGGATCAACCAAGTGGTGGCGTCAGCAGGCCGAGATTGATCAGCTCACCGGCCTGCTTAACCGCAATGCCGTGGAGCAGAGCATCAACCTGGCCGTACGTACGCAGGGAACGGGCATGATGTTCATGATTGACCTCGATGGCTTCAAGCGCGTGAACGACGAGCTGGGGCATCTTGCCGGAGACGCGCTGTTGCGTGACGTGGCGCACGCCATTGATGGGTGCTTCCGCGAGAACGACGTGATTGGACGCTACGGCGGCGACGAGTTTGTGGCCTTCATGTCCATTGCCGGCGGAGACGCCCATGCGATTGCCGCCAAACGGGCCCAGAGGATCATCGAGGCCGTAGAGGCAGTGCGGGCGGAGGACATGTCGCCGACCGCCTGCAGCGTAGGCGTTGCCATCACGGACAACCGCAACACCACCTTCTACGAACTGCTTGAGGTGGCCGACCGGGCCATGTACCAAAGCTAGGAGAGCGGCAAGGGCACCTATACGATTATTGATATGTAGCGCTTATTGCATGTGGGTTGGGACAGCTTGGTTTTCTCGGAAGCTGTCCCAACCCATCGGCATTTGTATACGAAAGTGCGTAACATTTGGGGCTGCAAGGAAACGTGCTTACATAGGCAAGCTATTTACCTGCAGGTTTATTCAGCGCATCAAGTTTATAACCGAGAATAATTACGCACTTTCGTACCGTACGTGGATTAGGGGACCGTCCCCCAATCCACGTACCCCCTCGTCATGTGCAGGTTGGCACATGACGAGGGGGTGTCTCACAAGCAGGAGAAGAATGCCTATTTCTTCCGCCGCACCGGAATGGGCTTGGGCGGAGTCTTGGGCTTGGTGGCACCAGCTGTGACCACGGCGCCCTCGGGACAGGCCTTAAGGCACGCACCACACTGGGTGCACTTGCGCTGGTTAACCACGTGCACAAAGCGCGGCTTGCCCATGATGGCATCATCGTCGCAGGCCTTGAGGCATTTGCCGCAGCCTGTGCACTTGCTCACAAGAATGTGGAAGGTGCGGAACGTCTGGCAGGCACCGGCAGGGCAGGTCTTCTTGGTGATATGCGCCTCGATTTCATCGCCAAAGAGGTCAAGCGCCTGATTCACCGCGCGGCCAAGGGCGCGCCCTTCTCCGCAGATGGCCTGGCTAGCCATGACCGGAGCCAGATCGCGCATGAGCGCAAGGTCACCCGACTTGCCCTTCTTTGAGCAGATGTCGCCCATGATGGCAGCCATCTGATAGCCACCCTCGTGCCCAAAGGTACAGGTGCACTCGGTGGCACGACGCAGCTCGTCGATGATGGTGAGCAGGGCGTCTGCCATGCAGCTCTCGCCGTCGTAGGTACGAAGCGTTGCCTGCTCAACCTCAAGCTCGTCATCAAAATGGTCAGGAGTCACAAAGATGGCGCAGGGATACGAGACCCACACGGCCTTGAGCCCAGCAGGCTCCACACCAAAGGAGGCCAGCAGCTTGGAGACCGTGGTTGTCCCAGCGTTGTTGATTGCGTAGTCCATGCTTGGCCCCCTTAGTATTCGTTCCACAGGCGTGGACGCGTGATGGTCAGACGCAGGTCGCACTGCAGGCAGCGGCTTGCCTCACAGGTGGCCTCGTCCTCGGTGAACGGGCACTCAAAGGGCTCAAAGCTCCCCTTGCGCTCGTCTCCGGACACAAACTGCGGCAGCACGGCCTTGGCGTAGAACTCTGCAGGAGCAGGCCCAAGCTCCTGAGCCGGAGCCTCAACGTCAAGCAGCTGCTCAGAGATATCGCCGTCGCCACCCAGATAGCGGTCGATGGCACTTGCGGCGTCGCGTCCTTGTGCAATGGCTGCAATCACGCTCAAAGTACCGGTTACCACGTCACCTGCGGCAAAGATACCGGGCTCGCTGGTCTGCAGGTCTGCATCTGTCACCAGGTATGGACCATGGGTGAGCTCTAGGTCAAAGCCCATGGTGTCCTCGGGCTTCTGGCCCACGCCAAAGATCACGTAGTCGGCCGGAAGGGTGAGCTCTCCGCCGTCCACCAGCTCGGTTACCGCACGATGGTCGTCATCAAAGTAGAACTTGGCAATCTTGTGGATGGTCATCGAGCCAACCTTGCCGGTGCCATCGTCGTTGATGGAGGTAAAGGCATAGCCGTCATGCAGCACAATGCCCTCCTCCGCAGCCTCCTCGCGCTCCTCTGGCGTAGAGGTCATCACGTCCTCGGCCTCAAGGCACGCGATATCAACCGACGCAGCACCCAGGCGCACGGCCGTGCGAGCGCAGTCGTAGGCAACGTTGCCGCCGCCCAGCACCACCACGCGCCCACCCTCAACCGGCTGGGGGTTGCCCTCGCGAGCCGCCTTGAGAAACTCGGTGTTCACGTACACGTTCTGAAGGTCATGGCCAGGCATGGGCAGCACATTGCCCTTAAAGGTGCCTACGGTCACCAGCACCGCATCGAAGCCCTGGGCAAGCAGGGCCTTTACATCGCTCACGCGCTTGTTGCACACAAGCTCGATGCGCGGCTCTGCATCGGCGCCCTGGCTTATCTGCAGGATGGTGTCAACCTCTTTGTCCACAATCTCGTCGGGCAGGCGATAGGCGGGGATGCCATAGCGCATCTGGCCGCCTACCTTGGCATTTGCCTCAAAGACCGTGACCTTGTGACCCTTCTCGGCCAGGTAGAGCGCTGCGGTAAGACCACCGGGACCCGCACCCACCACAGCCACCTTCTTGCCCGTAAGGGGCTCGTGGCGCACGCGGCTCTTCCACTCGCCGCTATCGCGCACTGCGGCGGCACGCTTAAGACGGCAGATAGAGAGTGCCTCTTGCAGATAGTTGCGCTTGCACTCGCCCTGGCAGTTGTGCGTGCAGATGGTGCCCAAGGTCTCGGGGAAGGGAACCTTCTCGCGCACGACGGCCGTGGCCTTCTCCCACTCCCCCGCCTTGACGTAACGCAGGTAGCGCGGGATGTCTATGTGAGCAGGACAGCCACTGCGGCAGGGCACGGCGTTGTCCTCGCGGCTGCGGTTCTCTTTGAGCAATCCCACCACGTCGATGATCGAGCCCGTGGGGCACACCTCAATGCACGCACCACAGAAGCGGCAACCCGCCTCTTGCAGCGACGCGCCGTTGATGGCCACGCGCATGGAGCCGTCTTCTGTACGATGGAACCCAATGGCCCCCACGCCACGCAGACCCTCGCAGGCGCGCACGCAACGGCCGCAACGGATGCAGCGCGTAAACATGTGCGTGATAAGCGGGTTGGAGTCGTCGGTAGGAACCGTACGGCCACGGCAGCGCCAGCGTTGCGGCGACACGCCCATGTACTGGTACATGGATTGCAGCTCGCACACGCCATACTTGGGGCAGCCCGTGCAATCGGCAGGGTGCGTGGCCAGTATGAGCTCCATGGCCAGACGACGCAGCTTGTCGGCAGCCTCGGCCTTGGTGCTTACAACCATGCCCTCGCGGGCCTGGGTCATGCAGGCACGCACCGGCTCTGCCTCGCCCTCAATCTCGACCATGCAAAGTCCGCATCCCCCAATGGGCTCAAGGTCGGGGTGCCCGCACAGGTGTGGCACAAAGATGCCAGCATCAAGGGCGGCGTTAAGGACCGACTGGCCCTCTTGGGCCTTGACCGCCTGACCATCAATCGTCAGCTTCATATGCCCTCCTCTCCTAGTGTATGCCATGATAACGGCTACAGAGCTTGGCTGATTCGTGGGACAAAAGGGGGCAGCCCCTTTCTGCTCCCGGGACAGAAAGGGGACGGTCCCTTTTGTCCCAAACTTGTCGTTATCTGTGGCGAGTCATGCTAGTTCATATGGAAAGGGCGGAGCCACACAGGCCCCGCCCCAAAGCTTTCGGATGTGGGTTAGTCCCAATCGCCGTCGTCCCAGTCGTCGCCGTCTTCGCCGCCAAAGGCCAGCTCTGCGGCGTTCTCACCGGCAATGCGGCCCGAGTTGAGGCAGAAGCCCATGGTGTTGCCCGGGATGCAGAAGTTGTACGAGTCGCCGTAGATGGTGCAAGCGTCGGTGCCCACGCAGTACAGGCCGGGGATGACCTCGTAGTCATCGGTCATGACCTCAAGCCTGTGGTTGACCAGCACGCCGCCCAGGGTACCATAGGCACCCATGAACTGCTTGCAGCCGTAGAAGGGGGCCTCCTGCAGAGGAATCATAAACTGGCGATCCTTCTCAAACAGCGAGTCGTAGCCCTCTTCGCACATCTCGTTGTACTCGCCAACCGCGTTGATAAAACCATCCACATCGATGCCCAGCTTCTCGGCAAGCTCTTCGAGCGTGTCAGCCTGTGCGATGTAGGGGTTGCCCTCGTCGTCCTTGTAGGTGTCAAGGTCGGCGTTCCACTGATCCTCAAAGCCCTCGTACAGGTCGTGCGGATGCACGTGGCTCACAATGTCGGGGCCAAACTTCTGCCAGCGCTTGAGCATGTTGGCATCAAAGATGGCGAAGCCGACCTTGCCCGGCAGGTGGTTGATGGCGTTACCCACAAAGGTGGTGTTAAAGACCTCGTCCTCGGGCATAAAGCGCTCGCCCAGACGGTTGCACCAGTAGCAGGGCTGACGGAAGGCGCCCTCAACGTAGAAGTGGTTCATGTTGTCGGGCAGCTGGTACATCATCTCCATGGTCACGGGAGTGTGGCCACCGCCCACCTTATGGCACATGTTGAAGCCGTCGCCGTCCATGCCAGGAATGGCAAACGAGAAGAGGTTCTTGCCCCAGTCAAGGCCGATAAGCTCCTTGATCATCTTGGCGTTATGGCCAAAGCCGCCGGTAGCGACAATGGCGGCCTTGCAGGCAATCTCAATCTCATTGCCGTTCTTGTCTACAGCCTTGACGCCCGCAACCTTACCGTCCTCCATGATGAGGTCGGTGCCGGGGGTCTCGAGCATGAACTCGACACCTAGGTCCTGAGCATTCTCGGTCATGCGCTTGGTCATGGTGGTGGCGGCGCGAGGACCAGGCTCGGAGCCATCCTCGGGCTGCACCACATGCCAGGTGTACTCGCCATCGGCATAGGCCTTGGTGCGCTCGCCCGCGCGGAAGGCCGGACGCACAGAGTTGAACTCTACGCCCATGTCCATGAGCCACTGGATGGTGTCGCCACTCTTGTCGTAGTAAGCCTTGACGAGCTTGGCGTCAACCTGATAGTGCGTATAGAACATGTGGCGACGGAAGAGCTCGCCGGGAGTAAGGGTGATGCCGCTCATCTTTTGGACGGGCGAGCCACAGGCGCAGGGGCCCATGCCCATGTTGGCAGCGCCACCGGTATTGGATGCCTTCTCAAGGCAGATGACTTTTGCGCCGCCCTCTGCGGCCGCAATTGCCGCTGCCAGACCAGACAAGCCCGCTGCGATGACGACGACATCGCACTCTAGCTGCTTTGCCATGAAACTCCTCCTTATGTGCCGTTTACTTTGTCTAAATCCATCCGCCCATGCGAATGGCATACTGCAACATAAAAAATCCTCTCACAGCTATCTGTCTACATCAATGTGTATGCAAACAAGCCTGCTTGGCCCAAATGTGTCCACGCCTGTGCAAGCGAACAGGAGCACCTGTGTCTAGGGGCATAGCGGCTGTGTTGTCGCACAAACTGACGTCAGCCTATAAACGTGGAGATGGTCCCTTGAATCATGTGACTAGTGATGCATTGAGAGCTGGCCCGCCCGACAACAGGTTACTGCTCGCGGACAGGCCGGATAAGAATCAGCAGGCTATCAAGGACTTCTATGATCTGCACAGCAACTGGGACAGCCGATGCGGACAGAGCCCTTTTCTGTGCGTATCTGAGCGAAATTGTCAACATACAGACGCTTGATGACCTTAGATCGTACCTTGCATCGGATGCCTGTAGAGACCATGGCGCGACGCTTCTTTCCGTCGTGCTCGATGGCCATGACATGAGCCTATGGGCGATCATGCGTTCATGGCAGCATGGAAAGAGAATCCAGCTCCAGCACCAACGCCAACACCGACTAATGCAAAATCGTCCTCAAGCGGCACCGTTGGCTCAGCCACAAGGTCTTCGAGCCTTCCCAAGACAGGCGACCCCACATCGCTTGCCGCCATCACCGTACTGGCCGCCTCTGGTGCGGCTTCCCTGGCGGGCGGGGCTGCACTGAGGTCGCTCACAAGAAAGCGCAGAAGGCAAGTATGTCGACGACGTGGGGGTAGGACAAAACGCGTGTCTGACTAGCCAAAATCTAAGCTGCGAGGTTTTGGATAAGGGAGACTCCCCCATCCAAAACCTCGCAGCCTACAGCAGCAACACTATATCGACTAGCCCGTAATGCCTGCGTAAATACGAAGCAGCAGTGCCAGGACGCCGATGACAAGACCTACTATCACCACAATCCTGCCTACGCGCATCACATCCTGCTTGTTACGAATAGAGAGTTGAGCCCGCAGCGGCAGGAGGTTCTTGTCGCCTGTTGCGGCTATGACGCCACCATAAACGACGAGCACCGCCGCAAAGATAAGAAAGAACGTACCCACGTGCAAAAGGTCATTCATCTGTGACTTCCCTCAAAGCCCGTCTTTGCCTTGGTCTAGTATATGCCCACTTTTACTGTACGACTTAGTCAATTCGCAGGACAAAAGGGGGCAGTCCCGTTACTTTTACTTAACCATGAAAGAGTACAAGCGGAAAGCTCTACCGTCACCTCATGGCACCGGAACAACCTCATTGGACACTTGTGCATATGCACAACTGAACTAAAAGAGTTGCGACAAACTATTGGCGTCGCGCCCATAGTTTGCAAGCCCCCTCCCTGAAAGAATAGGCATCAGTGAGTTTTGTGCCTTTTCACCACACAGAGAGGAGCATCACATGGATCTTATGGAGCAGGTACGCGCGAAGGCAGCGGCCAATCCGCAGAAGGTGGCCTTCTTTGAGGCCGATGACCCCAAGATGATGGAAGTGGTGGGCGAGCTCACCAAGAACGCCCTGTGCGAGTGCTACATCGTGGGCGACGGCGAGACACTGCGCAACGCTGCCGAGCAGGTTGGCGTTGACCTTTCCAAGGTTGTGGTTATCGACGTCAACGACGCCGAGGCCAACGAGGCCTTTGCCCAGCGCTGCGAAGCCGCTCCCGACTTCCCCTTTAAGGCCAAGGGCATTCGCCGTCGCGCCAAGAAGGCCATGGATCGCGCCCTTATGATGCAGCGCATCGATGACGTTGACATCACCTTTGGCGGCTTGAGCTGCTCTACCGGTGACGTCATCATCGGCGGCCAGACCATCATCGGTCTTGCCGACGGCATCGACACCATCTCCTCGTGTGGCATCTTCAACATTCCTGGCTGGGAAGGCAGCGAGGGACACCTGCTGGGCTTTGGCGACGCCGCCGTGTGCGTTGACCCCGATCCCGAGCAGCTTGCCTCCATTGCCATCAGCGCCGCCGAGACCGTGCACGCCCTTATGGGCTGGGAGCCGCGTGTGGCCATGCTCTCGTACTCCACCGACGGCTCGGCTGAGGGCCCGCTGGTAGAGAAGGTGCGTGAGGCCGTGCGCATTGCCCAGGAGCGCCGCCCCGACCTGGCCATTGACGGCGAGTTCCAGCTTGACTCTGCCATCAACCCCGCCGTGGCCGAGAAGAAGGTCCGTCGCGAGAGCCCCGTTGCCGGCAAGGCCAATGTCATCATCTGCCCCGACATCAACGTGGGCAACATTGGCGTCAAGCTTGTGCAGAACTTTGCCCACGCCGACGCCTATGGCCCCTTCCTGCAGGGCTTCAAGAAGATCGTCTGCGACTGCAGCCGCTCCGCGCCGGTCTCCGAGCTGGTTGGCAACGTTGTGATGAGCTGCGTACGTGCGCAGGCCCTGAAGGCTTAACCCCGGATGCGGAACACCATGCGGGAAAAGTGTTCCATTTGGAACAGATATCCCGGATGGTGTTCCACCCGCCTATGGAATACCTTCCTGGGAGCGTGCTCCCTTTGAAATAGCTCCCGGGAAGGTGTCCGCCCTCGCGATTGAAAGGATTTCAAGTATGGCAGACAAGACTTATCGCATTATGGTCATCAACCCCGGCTCCACCTCGACCAAGGTGGGCGTCTTTGACGGCGAGACCGAGGTCTTTACCAAGAACGTGTCACACGAGGCCTCCAAGCTCGCCGAGTTTGCCAGCGTCTCTGACCAGATGCCCTATCGCCGCGACCTGATCCTTGAGGCCCTTAAGGAGAACGGCGTCGAGCTTGAGACCATCGACGCCTTTGTCGGACGTGGCGGCGGCCTGCTCTCTGTTGTGGGCGGCACCTATACCGTCAACGACACCATCCTTGACCACGCCTATCGCGGTGCCAACGGCATCCAGCATCCCGCGCAGCTGGGCAGCCAGCTGGCCAACGCGTTTGCCGAGCAGGTTGGCAAGCCCGCCTTTGTGGTCAACCCGCCCGACACCGACGAGTTCTGCGACTACGCCCGCGTGACCGGCATCAAGGGCATCTATCGCAACTCGCATCTGCACGCGCTCAACCTTAAGGAGACCGCCATCCGTCACGCCCACAGCATGGGCAAGCGCTACGACGAGTGCAACTTCATCGTGTGCCACATTGGCGGCGGCATCTCGATCAGCGCCCACCAGCAGGGCAAGATGGTTGATGGCTTTGACATCGTTCAGGGCGAGGGCGCCATGGCACCCACCCGCTGCGGCGCCGTGCCGGTGGCAGGCATCCTTGACTACCTTGAGGCTGGCCACAGCATCAAGGACGCCCGCGCCCTGTGCATGAAGACCGGCGGCTTTGTGGACCTGCTGGGCACCTCGGACGCCCTTGAGGTCTCTAACCGCGCCGAGGCTGGCGACAAGGCAGCGGCTCTTGCCTGGGGCGCCATGCTCTATCAGATCAACAAGTACATTGGCAGCATGGCCACCGTGCTGGGCGGCAAGGTTGACGGCATCCTGCTTGGTGGCGGCATGGTCTACAACAAGGGCCTGGTTGCCAGCATCGAGGAGAACTGCGGCTGGATTGCCCCCGTCTCGGCCTATCCTGGCGAGTTTGAGCTTGAGGCCATGGCTGCCGGCGCCATTCGCGTGCTGGACGGCGAGGAAGAGGCAAAGACCTACACCGGCATCCCCATATTCCAGGGTTTTGACTACTAGAATATGTAACGAGACCAAGGGGTTGCCACGCTGGGCGAGCAACCCCACCCCCTATTGTCCCTACCAAAGAAGGAGATTGTTATGCCAGAGAAGAGTGCAGGCGCAAGACTTGGTGGCGCCTTTGTGGTTGGTGGCCTGATTGCCGTCTTTGCGCAGATCATCATGCTCATCATGAGCAATGTGCTTCCGGTGGCCGACCTTGTTCCGCCCGTGTCCCTGGTCATCCTGGGCATCGTTGGTGTGGTGCTCGTGCTTACGGGCGTCTATCCCAAGCTCAACGAGATTGGTGGTTTTGGCGCAGGCATCATGTTCTGCGGCCTGGTTGACGCTGTTGCCGGCGTGTACATGGGCGGCGCCATGGAGAACGGCGGGAAGCCCGCAGAGGGCGTTAAGGCTGCCATCAAGTTTGCCGTGGCCATCTTGGGCACGCTTGTGGTTGTTGGTGCTATCTTGGGTCTTCTGTTTGCGCGCAGCGCCGGCGTGCTTGCCTGCATGACTCCCACAGCAGCCGATCCCGGCCCCATCATCTTCCTGTATGCCTTCCTCATGGGTGGCCTTATCTCCATCATTGGCGAGGCTCTGCTCACCTTTACTCCCCTGCCCCTTCCTGCGGTCATTCTGGGCAACGCCGTTGCAGGTATGGTCATGGCCCTTGTTGGCATAGCCTCCAACCTTGAGGTAATCACCGGTGCCGGACTCTGCGCCACCGTGGTCGATGCCGGCGCTGGTGCCGTGCTGGGTGGCGCCACCATCGTGCTGGCTGGCACCCCTATGCGCCTGCTCATCCTGGTGCTTGTGATGGTAATTGTCGTCTGCATGGGCATCTTCTGCGGCAGCACCCTGCTCAAGCGCGCCAAGGCCGCACAGTAAGCTCGACCTTTTCAACCCTGTGCAAGCGGGCGGCGTCCAGGTGGACGTCGCCCGCTTCTTTAGGTAAGGGCATGTGGCCAGACCACGTGGATTGGGGGACCGTCCCTTAATCCACGTGATTCTATATCTCAAGTGACAGCAGGTCCTCTATGGTCTGGCGTCGTACCGCCAGGCGCGCCTCGCCGTTGTGCAGCATCACAAGCGCGGGCCGCGGCACACGGTTGTAGTTGCTCGACATGGCAAAGTTGTAGGCACCGGTGGTGAGCACGGCAAGAATGTCGCCGCGCTCGGGGCGGGCAATGCGGATGTCCTCGGCAATGCGGTCGCCGCTCTCGCAGCAGCGCCCGGCTATCGTGCACTCAAAGTCGGCCGGCGCGCAGGCGTGGCTGGCGTTGATCACGGTGTACGCGCTCTTGTACAGGGCATAGCGCGGATTGTCGGTCATGCCGCCATCAACCATCACGTAGCTGCGATATCCTTCCACGGTCTTGATGCGCCCTGCGGAGTAGAGCGTCACGCCAGCATCGGCAACAATAGAGCGGCCGGGCTCCATCAGAATGCACGGCAGCGGATAGTCTGCCTGCTCGCATCCATGCGCAAGGTGCTCGGCGATGGCCTTGATGTTGGCATCTATGTCCACGGTCTCGTCGGACACAACGTAAGGCACGGCAAAGCCTCCGCCCAAATTGAGGGTGTTTGCCACGTATCCAAGCTTGTCGCGCACATCGCACGCAAAGGCCAGCAGGCGATCAATCTGGTCACAGAACGAGGATGCCTCAAAGATCTGGCTGCCAATGTGGCTATGGAAGCCGTCAACCTGCACACCCGGCGTTTGCAGCGCCTCTGCCACAAAGCGCTCTGCCTGGCCCGTCTCGATGGGAACGCCAAACTGGGAGTCAACCTTGCCGGTGCTGATGGCAGCAAGCGTATGGGGATCAAGGCCCACCGTCACACGAAGCAGGACGCGTTGCGTAATGCCGCGTGACTGCGCCTCGCGCGAAAGCGCCTGAAGCTCGTCGGTGTTGTCCACCACAAAGTGACCAACGCCCTGTGACACGCCGTAGGCAATCTCGGCATCCGTCTTGTTGCTGCCATGGAAGAAGAGCTTGCTTGCGGGGAAACCTGCCGAGAGGGCCGTGGCAATCTCTCCGGCCGACACAACGTCGGCGCCTAAGCCCTCGCTCTGCACCACGGGATAGATGCCCCTAAAGCACAGTGCCTTGCCCGCATACAGCGGATAGGAGCCTTTGGGCAGGTAGCGCTGCATGGCCTGGACGTAGATGCGGCACTTCTCGCGTATGCGGTCCTCGTCCAGCACGTAGAGGGGCGTGCCATAGGTGGCGGCCAGGTCGCAAGCGTCGATGCCGGCTATGCATAGGTGGCCGGCCGCATTGGTGGAGAGGTTGGGGTACAGCATAAGCGCTCCCATCGTATGTGTTGGAAAGCCTGTGACGCATTGAGGTGCACCCCCAACGCGTCACATGACAAAAGGTTCCTATCTGTTCTTACATGAGGTGCGCACGAAGCTCCTCGCCCGAGAGCGGCGAGAGAAGTGCGGGTGGGATGTCAAGCATGGTGCAGGCGCCCACCTTGCCGTCCTCGTGCAGACGCCAGGCCGCACGTGCCACACTGGCCAGCACGCTGCCCGTAAAGAAGGGATTGGAATCAAGCGTGAGCGAGAACTCGATAGTGTCGGCAAACTCGTTGTCAAGACCTGTATGGCCGCTGCGAATGACCGTGCCGCCATGAGGAAGCCCTGCGTGGTTGGCTTCAAGCTCTTCTTGCGAGATAAACTTGACGGTGGTGTCGTAGTCGGCAAAGTAGTTGGGCATAGTCACAATGGCCTGCTCGATGGCCTTGAGGTCTGCGCCCTCCTTGGCCACCACATAGCATTCGCGCGTATGCTTCTCGCGCGTTTTGAGCTGCGGGTTGTGACCCGAGCGGGCGGCCTCCACGGCCTCGGGCACAGGTACGGTGTACTGGCGGGCGTCCTGCACGCCCGGAATGCGGCGGATGGCATCGGAGTGGCCCTGGCTTACGCCGCGTCCCCAAAAGGTGTAGTCGGCGCCATTGGGCAGCACCGCGCTTGCATACAGGCGAGCCAGCGAGAAGAGACCGGGGTCCCACCCGCACGAGATGACGCCCAAAGTGCCCGCCTGACGCGCGGCCGCGTCAACCTTGGCAAAGTGAGTGGGTATGTTGGCATGCGTGTCAAAGCTGTCTACCACGCAAAAGAGCTCGGCCAGCTCGGGCGTCTGCGCAGGAAGGTCGGTTGCGCTGCCGCCACACAGGATCATGACGTCAATCTTGTCGGTATAGTTGGCCATCTCGTCCCAAGCAATGACAGGAACGTCGGTTGCCACCTTCACGTCCTTAGGATCGCGGCGCGGGAAGATGC
>JAFWLX010000069.1 GCA_017510875.1 Atopobiaceae bacterium
CAGGCGGAATGCAGGATAGCCACGGCCACCAAAGCCGAGCACAGCGCGTCGGCCATGACAAAGCCCATCTGCGAAAGCACCAAAGCCATAATAACCGAGATTGACACCAGTGCATCGCTCATGGTGTGGCGTGAATCGGCCATCAACACCTCGGACTTAAGCTCGGCGCCCTTTTTGCGCTCGTACATCGAGACCGCCACGTTAATGGCAAGTGTGCCTATCATCACCAGATAGCTGCCCACGTCCACCCTAAGCGTATGTGTGCCTGTAACCAGCGCCTGCACCGCATCGCGGCCCACATTGAAGGCCGCCATCAGGAGCATCAGGCCAATGGCTGCCGAGGCGTAGGTCTCAAACTTGGCGTGACCGTAAGGATGGTTGTCATCTGCAGGACGGGCCGCCAGTGCCATGCCAAGGATGCCCACCAAGTTGGACACAGTATCAAATACCGAGGCAATACCGTCCGCCCGCATAGAGATGGACCCCGTGATGGTGCCGTAGCAGAGCTTTGCCACGGCCACCACCAGGTTGAGGACAAGCACAATCCACAGCACACGCTGAACCTCGTGGTTGCGCGCGGCCAGTTGCTCTTCCCTCTTTACCTGCGCATCGATCATAGGGCATCGCCAACCTTGTCAAAGCGCAGGGCAACCATGGCCACATCGTCGTCCATGTGGTTGCCGGTAAATGCCTCGACCGTCGCCAACAGGCGGTCGAGCAAGCCATCAAAGCCCAGGGCGCCCTCGCGCATCACCGCATCGCGCAGGCCGTCCTCGCCAAAGAAGCGGCCATCCTCAGCGCGCGCCTCGGTGGTGCCGTCGGTGTACAGCAGCAGCACGTCGCCTGTGGCAAGGCTCACAAAGCCGTCATGGTATGACATATCGGGAAATGCGCCCACCACGCCCGATTGCTCTTCCAGCCATTCAAGCTCGCCATTTGCCGCGCGCAAAAGAATTGCAGGCGGGTGTCCCGCTGAGCAGTACGTAAGCTGGCCGGCATGCAGGTCAATTATGCCCACGAACAGCGTTGCAAAGGTCTCAACGCGCGAGAAGCCCAAAAGGAAGTCGTTGAGCAGGCTCACCATATGTGCCGGGTTCAGCCCCTCCCACGAGTAGGCACCCAAGGCCGTCCTCACGGCCGCCGAGACCGACGCCGCCTCGACACCCTTGCCTGAGACGTCGCCCATGATCACGCAGGCATGGCGGTCAGGCAGGCGAATGAGATCGTAGAAGTCGCCACCCACAAAGGCCGACTCGGTTGCCGACGAGTAGATACCCTGTGACGAGATGTCCTCAACCTGCTGCAACTGGCTGCGCATGCCGCTCTGCAGGGCCTGCGAGATGCGATGGTCGCGGCGGCGCACCTGCTCGCCAGAGGTAACGGCCGCCACGGTGTCTGCCACCTGACGCAGGTATCCCAGCTCAAGGTCATCAAAGGGCTCGGCATCATAGGGGCGCAAGGCCAAAAAGCGCACACGGGCATCCTCTGTGGTACCGTCGTCCACCAGAGCGCCCATGCAGGGCTCTCCCCGCTCGGCAAGCCAGCGGGCAAGCGGAGCGTCAGGCAGAAGTGCCGTCACGCCACCCTCTTCTGATAAGAGCTCGCTGGGCACGGCCACCTCTTCATGCGAGACGGGAAGATGCAGCACCTCATGGCCGTCAAGCGCCGAGGAACCGTCAATGGGAGCACACACGCAGTCAAGATCGCGCGAGACGCTATCAAGCAGCAGCAGGCGTGTCTTCTCACCAAAGGGCTGCACCACAAGCGCATCGCGCAGGTCGGCTGCCTGGCGGGCCAGCTGCTCGCGCCGCTGGGTACGCAGGGCGCTAAAGGCACCCACCAACTGCACTGCCAGATAGCGAGTGACCGCATCAAGCAGGTTGGCGTCGTCACAGGAGATGGTGCGTGCGCCTCGCCACCCCACCTGAATAAGGGCGATTACATGGCCGCCAAAGCGCACGGAGACCGCCAGAAAGCTCCCAAAGGGCGGCAGCTGCGAGGTGCGAACGGAATATACGGCACGGGACTCCTCGTCCATGACGTTTCTGCGTGAGAGGCGACCCTTGCGCAGGCTCTCGCCCTCGGGAGGAAGCACCCGCAGGCGCAAGGCCTGCTCACTGCCAATGACCGCCGCCCAAAGCGGTGCACGCCTGGGCAGGTAGCGCGGAACCGCCACGTCACTCAGTGAAGCGCTGGTGCCCCGCAGATGAAAACCGTCGCGCTCGCTGAGGTACACGCAGGTGCCAAGCGCGTTCATGGTGGTCTTAAGACGCTCGAGCACGCGCTCGAACAGCACGCTTACGCTGGGCGAATCAAGTGTGCCCAGCACGATGTCAAGCGTGCCCGCAAGACGCCGATTGGCACGTGAGAGCTCGGCCATCAGGCGCTCGTGCTCGGCATCGGCCGCTGTGTCCGCTGCGCTGGGGTGAGCTATGAGCAGATATGGCCCCGAAGGCAGACCTACGCGCTCGCATCGGATGACAAGCGGCAACGCCCGACCCCTCACGTCACGAAGCGAGACGATAGAAGAGGTGCCATCGGTAGAAAACGGAAGCTGCTCGCCCTGCGCGTCGCTAGCGCAAGCGGGCGCAAAGAGCGACCATATGTCCTTGCCCACAAGGCCTTCCGCCTTGTCTTTTTCACCGGATGCAAACAGCTTGGTGGCCTCGTCGTTTGCCAGCAGGATGATGCCTTGGGCATCAAAGCAGACCACCGCGTCGCTGGTAAGCGCAAGCAGCCTTGAGAGCGTTGTGCCTAGGTTGAGCTCGCCGGATTGCCCTACAACGGCAATGTTACCTTGTGCCATGTGCAACGCCTCCTCAGTGGACTGCCATACCCAGCAAAGGCGCTGGCATGCCGCAGGCAATGCAGGCCCCGGTATAGCAGAAAGCGGGCTCCCGAAGGAGCCCGCCTGTTCTTCGTGGTGTCGGAGGCGGGACTTGAACCCGCACGCCCTTAAGTTAGGCACTAGCACCTCAAGCTAGCGCGTCTGCCAATTCCGCCACTCCGACGTGCGTTAAGCGCAAGAAGTACAATACCACGTTACCGCGCCGCGCGCAACGACTTTTTTCGGATTTTGTCACAGGACTCCCCCAGAGGACGTGTGACAGCATCCTTACATCGCCTTACCAGATGGCGACCTCATCCTCGGTGTATCCCAGCTTTACCAGCATCTTATGGGCAAGCTCGGTCTTTGCCTCTTTTTTCTTCGATGCGTAGTCGGTCAGCTCTGCATATCCGGCAGAGTCTTCCAAGAGTAACTGAGGCGATTCAAGCTTAAGAAGGTAGCGGTTTGAGTCCTCAAGGCTCTGTTCGACCTTATATGACCAGAACTTACCAATCTGGGATTCTACAGGCACATCAACCTGATAATCTGTCAGCGACTCAAGGGAGTCGATGGCCTCAATTGCGTCTACCTGCTTTTTGAGAGGGGTCACACCCGCCGCATTGCGGCCATCCCAATCCGTCATCAGCTGGTGCAGGCTGAGTGCAAGCTTTGTATCGTGCGAGTCAGATTCGCTTAGCTTGTTGTCAGTGAACAGCGCCCTGATGTCTTCGTCTCTCTTGAAATACGAATCAACAAACGTTCCGCCACAGGGATAGCCTGGCGGAATCTCAAGATCCAAGAC
>JAFWLX010000070.1 GCA_017510875.1 Atopobiaceae bacterium
CGACTTCTGAGGCTGCTCTGCCCGTCGGCGCGGCGGGAGCGAGCGTAACATGCCAGTGGCATGTTACGGCCCGAAAGGCTCGTGCAAAACCCCGTAGGGGGCGCGAGTTCCGCAGCTGCCGCGCCGTAAGGACGGAGCGCTTAGCCGAAGCGGAGCCACGAGGGTCACTGCGCTGGCCAGCCCGTGAAGAGCTACTCCGGTCTTACATAGAGCTGTTTTTGCGAGCAGCCATACCATGTACCATACAAGTACGTATAAAATAAGACGTGTGGCTTTGAAGCCAACCAACATCGGAGAGTCTTTACGGAAAGGACGCATGTCATGGGCATGAAGGAGAGAATGGACGCATTGATGGCCGGTGTGCCTGAGGACAAGCGCGGAGAGCTCGCTCGCAAGCTGCTTGAGGCCGCGACGATCGAGGAGCGTATTGCAATTGCCAAGACCTATCTCGCTGCTAGCGCTCTTGCCGAGAACGCTCCCGAGTGGCTCTCGGACTCGTATGAGCTCACCGACGAAGACTTGGTCTCGATCGCTGCTGGGGCCGACATGCCTTGGGACAACGAGATTGACGAGTACGGCTGCTACTAAGCGTTCCTTAGACGGCACGGTTTTTCAAGACTGCTTGCCGCACTTTGTGGAGTACTAAAGCATAGATAAGGGACCGTCCCCCAATCCCCGTGGTCACGTGGATTGGGGGACGGTCCCTTTTTCCACGCTGCTCGTCTATAGCTCTTTGGCCGTAGCTGCCAAATAGAACTTGGCCGCCTGAGCAACTCCAGCCACAAACTTTACCTTGGCGTAGTTGAGGCGCACGCTCATAACAAGCCGCCTTTTACGTCCATCTTGGTCCTCATAGGTAATGCCACGGGCAAAGGGCATAGAAGGTATGAGCTTCCATCGCTCGTCGGCAAGCCCCCAACCCTGCAACAGCTCCATCACCTTGGCCCCGTAACCCACCGAGAAGCACTCATCTACCTCGTGTAGAGCGCAGCGGCCAAACGAGAGCGACAGACCAAAGGTGTCGCCTAACAAGCCGTCGAGGCCAATATCAAGCTGATAGTCAACGTAGGGCACCAAGCCCATGAGCAGGGCACAGCGCTCGAGCATCAAAGAGGTGTAATCCGCAAAGCCCATGCGGTCAAAGCGCGACCGCAAGAACGCCGGGTCTTGAGAACAGCGCATGCACGAGGGCCTTGACAGATAGCCACCAAGACGCAGAGGAGTCCCCTCGCGAGCGGGAAAGAGGCCCGCGTAAGACGGCAACCAGCCCCGAGGCATACGCTCCTGTATGCGCAGGTAGTCATTGGTACGGCTTTCTTGGCCTATCACCTGGAGAAACTCACCAAGCAACGTCAGTCCCCCACGCTGCTGAAAGTATATGCCCGCTTGTTCGGTAACGCCTTGGGACAGGTCGAGCTCGACGCCCATGGCAGCTCTTTGAGCTGCGTCAAGGCCGGAAAACCAATCAAGGACCGCTTGATAGCCGTATCCATCCCCTAGGGCAAAGCACGCTTTTGTAGGCACATGCTCGTAGATGGACAGCAGGTCAAGGCACGGCTCGCCCAAAAGGGGGAACTCAAAATACAGGACGGGAAACGACCCCAAAACCAGGCTGCACTTAAAAAAGCGGCGCGCTGCCTCGCGTGCATCCCCAAAGAGCGCTGCTCCGCGTCCTTGCGCTGACATGAGCGCATATAGTGCATCAAACAGCTCTATGTCGGCAGGTCTGCCCTGCATTGCCTTGCCCCCATCGACGCCAAACGATAGATTACTGCTATCAAGCAAACCATATCTGGGGAGGCCATGCAATGACAACCGTTCAGGCGGGAGTATCACCAGCGCTCTCTGAGGACATGCTCCATTGGGCGCTGCGCGAGCTCAAGAAGCGCAATGCCTTTGAGGCACCCCTAGAACCCGTCCATGAGCAGCTGGCACAAGAGCTGCTTCCCGCAATGCCAAGCAACTTCCTTCCCGACGTATACCTCTTGCAGCCCCTTCTGGGTGACGCCTTGCCCCAAGCGGCATGCGCGCTGGACGCCCGGGAGCGCAACTATCTGCAGTACAAGACGGGCGGTGCCTACTGTGACGAGTCGGGCATTGTGGCCGCAACAGCTCCTAAGGACCACACGGCTATCTGCGGACTTGTGGCTGATGCGGGAGGGCGACAAGCTTTTTGCATCACGTGCGATACCGTAGATGCACAGGAGCTCTCAGACACTGCGTACTGGAACGAGCTCTGCGCGGGCCTGGGGATCAGTGCAAATGACGAGTCTGGCCTGGCAGGCCTGCTGCGCACGCTGCAAACGCTACCCCTGCAGCTGCTGCTGCGTGATGCGGGCTCCTCCCAAGAGCTGGTCATCATCCTCCCCCGCTCCCCCCGTGAGCTCTTTTGGGACAAGCCCTACCGCAGCACCCTTCTGAGCGCGCTTGCAGCGATAGGCGTAGACTCCACACGCCTTGCATCCCTCGAGCGCGTGGGCATGCGCTGCGGCGTGCCCTGCTACTCGGCCGACCACGGCTTTATGCGCTGGGGCCTCTCGATAGACGTCTCTCACTTCTCACTGTGCGTACACCAGGGCCAGCTTCTTGGCTGTACGGCCGGGGTGCGCATCACGGAGCGGACAAAGCCCCACGCACACTCTGCCTTTAGGCCGGCGCGCATCCACCAGTGGCACATTACCGATATCTGCGACCAGCGCTGCAAGCATTGCTACCTCTTTGCCGAAGACGCCCAAAAGGCCTGCATCTCGATGCCCTTTGAAGAGCTTATGCACATCTTGGACGAGGTTGAGCGCCATTGTGCCCGCAGGCACATGCTGCCCTCTTTTGCCATCACCGGTGGCGACCCCATCTTGCACCCCCGCTTCTGGGACTTTGCCCAAGAGCTGCATCGCAGGGGGTTTCTCTGGGCGATCATGGGCAACCCCTTCCACCTTTCCGACGACGTGTGCCGTCGGCTTCGCGAGCTTGGCTGCGTACGCTACCAGCTGTCATTGGATGGACTACGCGACTTTCATGACAGCCTGCGAAAGCCCGGCAGCTTTGACGCCACAATAGCGGCCATCCGCACACTGAGAAAAGCCGGCATCATTGCATCGACAATGGCAACGGCAAGCAAACTGAACCTGTCGGACATCCTTGCCTGCATGGACATAGCGGCCAAAGAAGGTGTGGGCTACTTTGCCTTTGCCCGCTATTGCGCCACCTCGCCCGAGAAGGTTGCCCTCTATCCCACGCCCGAGGAATACCGTGCGTTTTTGCTTGCCTACTACGAGAAGCGGCGCCGCTTTATGCAGGAGGGCGTGACCTGCGAGTTCAGACTGAAGGAGCACCTCTTTACCCTGCTGCGCTACGAGCTGGGCGAGTTTGAGGTACCGGAATGGTCGCTGGAGCATCCAGACGTCATCTGCGACGGATGCCATCTGGGCCAGCGTGTCACCATTGCCTCTAACGGCGACCTGCTTGCCTGCAGGCGCATGGAATCGGTGGTTGGCAACATCACCACCAGCAGCCTCACCGAGGTGGAGGAAGGCGAGGCCATGCAAGCTTATCGCAAGGTCGATGCCATACAGGGCTGCCAAGAATGC
>JAFWLX010000071.1 GCA_017510875.1 Atopobiaceae bacterium
GGCCAAAGAGGATGACCTTTTCTTCGCCGGTCTCCTTGCACTTAAGAGCCTCGTCTATGGCAGCGCGGATGGCATGGGCGCTCTCGGGTGCGGGCAGAATGGTCTCAAGCTTGGCAAACTGCCCGGCTGCGGCAAACACGTCGGTCTGTGCAACGGCAACTGCCTCAAGGAAGCCGTCGTGCTTCAGCTGGCTGATGATGGGGCTCATGCCGTGATAGCGCAGGCCTCCCGCGTGGTCAGGGCTGGGAATAAAGCCGTTGCCAAGGGTGTACATCTTTACCAGCGGGCAGGTTTGGCCCGTGTCGGCAAAGTCGTAGGCAAAGCGGCCGCGCGTGAGCGAGGGGCAGCTCTTGGGCTCAACGGCCATAAAACGCGTGTCGGGTCGCTCGCCGGTAAGCTTGTCGCGCATGAACGGAGCGATAAGCCCACCAAGGTTAGAGCCGCCACCCGCACATCCTATGACGATGTCGGGATACTCGCCCAGCTCAGAGAGCGCCTCGTAGCTCTCAAGTCCAATGATCGACTGGTGAAGCAGTACCTGGTTAAGCACGGAACCCAGCTGGTAGCGACCGCGGTTCTCGGGAACGTGCAGCGCACGCTCAACGGCTTCCGAGATGGCAGTGCCAAGCGATCCCGACCGATTTGCCTCGTCGGCGTACATCTTGCGACCAATCTCGGTCTCCTGGCTGGGGGAGGGGGTTACGTGTGCGCCAAAGGTCTCCATGACCGAGCGGCGGAAGGGCTTCTGCTCGTAGCTGGCGCGCACCATGAACACGTCGCAGTCAAGGCCAAAGCGAGCGGCAGCCTCCGAGAGGGCGGTGCCCCACTGGCCAGCGCCGGTCTCGGTGGTAATGGTAGAAAGCCCCTGTTGGTAGGCGTAATAGGCCTGCGCGAGCGCCGAGTTGAGCTTGTGCGATCCGCTGGTGTTGTTGCCCTCAAACTTGTAGTAGATCTTGGCGGGCGTGCCCAGCTCCTGCTCAAGGCTGTAGGCGCGGCACAGGGGGCTTGGACGGTAGATCTTGTACATCTCGCGTATGCCCTCGGGGATGGTGATGTAGCGAGTCTCATCATCAAGCTCCTGGCGCACCAGCTCGTCGGCAAACACGGGCGCAATGTGTGCAAACTCGGCAACCACGCCATTGGGCAGACGCATGGGTTCGGGCTTGTTGGGCATGTCGGCCCGCAGATTGTAGTACTGGGTGGGGATCTGGTCCTCGGACAGGTAGATGCGGTACGGGTCCTTGCTGGCCATGATGGCCTCCTTTCTGCGCTGGCTGCGCATTGAGGACGGCCATGAAAAAACGCCCGTCCTCGACCTATGGGGTCTCGAGGACAAGCGCGATACGGTACGCCTGCGGTGCCACCTCGATTAGCTAGCGCACGGCTAGCTCTCTTTGTGGAAGACCAACATCTTCCTGCTCTATTACGGGAGCTCCCGTCGCGACTTCCACGCTCTTGCGTTTCTTCGCGCCCTCTGCGGGTCCATTATGCCTGCCTGCTACCGCTCGGATCTCAGCTGCCCGAACTCTCTGTAGGCGCCTTTGCAGGTTTTACTTCCGCGTCACTGGTTTGGGTGGTGCTATGCGATTGATAGGGAGTGTACGGCTTACGTTGAGACATTGTGTCAGGAGGTAACCAAGCTGTAACCTTTTCGTGCGATACAGGCCGCGGAAGGGCCAAGACATTTGTGGAACAACTCGTCTATGCTATGACTGTGATGAGTAAGGAGCGTTTTATGGCATACATCTTTGGACAAGCAAGCCTGAGTGACGTATCAGAGCTGGTCAAGCTGCGTATAGGATATCTGTCGGCGGACTTTGGCGAGCTTGATCCCGCCCAGAAGGAAAACCTCTGGCGCGAGCTGCCCGCGTACTTCGAGCTGCACCTAGACTACGACCTGCTTGCCTTTGTGGCACGCGATGACAAGAGTGGCAACATCGTAAGCTGCGCCTGGCTCCTGTTGGTTACCAAGCCGCCAAGCCCTCGCTTTCCGCACGGTCAGACGGGCACGCTCTTCAATGTGTTTACGGTGCCCGAGCACCGACGTCGTGGGTTGGCTCGTAAGGTGATGGAGTGCCTCATAAACGCGGCCCATGAGCTTAACCTCGACGTGCTCGAGCTGCATGCCACAGAGGACGGATATGCGCTGTACAGGTCGCTCGGCTTTGCAGACGATTCGACAACGCATGTGGCTATGCGCCTTGTGCTCTAGTATGCTAAACCCGTCTTGGGCCTTCTGTTTGCTCACGTTGCGGCCCAACTTGCCTACGCGTACGGGTTTGTTCTGGCGTTTAGAGGCAAAGTTCCGCATACTGAACATGGAGACTCAGCATTCTGGCATATAAGACTTCTTTGGAAGGATGATTCATGTCTATGTGGAAAAAGATGGCAGCCTGTACGGTGGCAGTGATGACGGCATTCTCGCTGGGTGCGTGTGGCGGCTCTTCTCCTGCCTCTACGCAGCAGACCGAGGAGCCAGCCAAGCTGGTAGAAGGCGTTGATGCGTCCACCCTTTCTTACACAAACGGCGACACATACTCTAACAAGTTCTTTGGATTTGACTACGTTCTGCCCATTGGCATGAAGTATCTGGACAAGGCGTCTCTCGAGGTGGTGGCAAAGCAGATGGGTCTGCCCACCGACTCATCAAACCTTGCCACGGGTGGTCGGGCGCTCGAGATGTATGCCATAAACGACGACGTCACACGCACCGCATATGCCATCATCAAGAACTTTGGCGCGGGCGACAAGACAACGGTCGAGGACTTTGCCGCACAAGCGAGCAAAGAGATCATCGACGAGCTGCTTGATCAGTCGGTGCCGGTCACTTACACGCTCGAGGGCGCGAGCCTTGACATTGGCGGCAAGAGCTATCCGGTTGACGTCATCAGCCTGACCGTTGACGGCAAGGAATACGTCGAGATGGTCACGTACCTCAAGAAGGATGAGTACGGCATGACCTTGGTCTTTACGGTGCCCACCAAAGACGATCTTAACACCATGGCCTCTGGCTTCTCAATGGCAGCTGCTGACGCAAAGGCAGACGAGAAGACAGACGAGAAGACCACCGATACCAGCGCTGATACCACCAGCACTGATACCGGCAGCACCGCTACCAACCAGTAGGGGTTAAACCCTAACACAGCGTGGATTGGGGGACCGTCCC
>JAFWLX010000072.1 GCA_017510875.1 Atopobiaceae bacterium
GCAAGCTCTGCCCGAGGGACTGCTGCCCGACGCCGTGGCCATCATCGAGGAATACGACAAGTAATCTGAGCTGGTCAACCGTCCCAGCGACCGTCACGAACGCTCCGGCAGGTTCAAAACTACTCACAACATGGTTGGTTGTGAGTAGATTTAAGAAAAGCAACTGGCGCTTTAGGTGAAAACTGCTCACAACAACCTTTGTTGTGAGCAGTTTTGCTCTCACCAGTCCCCTATCAGGCAAACCCGACAGCCATGGAACTCCAACTACAGCTGGGCTTCCATCACCCACTGGGCACAGCGGATGCCATCGGTGGCGGCGCTCATGATTCCACCGGCATACCCACCACCCTCGCCGCAGGGAAAGAGCCCACGTACGCCCACCGACTGTCCGTCCTGCCCACGCGTCACGCGCACCGGCGAGCTTGAACGCGTCTCAACGCCGGTAAGCACAGCATCAGCCGCATCAAAGCAGTACAACCTGCGCTCCATAAGCGGTATTGCGCCGCGTAGGGTATCGGTAATGTAGCTGGGCAAACAGCCATCAATGCTCCCCCAGGCAACGCCGCGCGGATACGTGGGGATCACTTTGCCGCCGGCAGAGGACGGCACCTGCTGCAAGAAGTCACCCACCAGCTGAGCAGGAGCCACAAAACCACCTCCGCCAGCAGCGTAGGCAGCCTGCTCGCAACTGCGCTGCAACTCCACCCCCGCAAGAACGTCGTCTCCTGGCAGGTCGTGGGGAAACACATTGGCCAGAAGCCCCGCGTTGGCGTTGGTTCCCGCACGGTCAGAGAGGCTCATGCCGTTGGTCACCACACCCTCGGGCTCGCTGGCGGCAGCTACCACGTATCCGCCCGGGCACATGCAGAAGCTGAAGGCGCTCCGCCCGGGCGAGAGGTGAACCGCCAGCTTGTAAGGGGCAGCTCCTAGCGCGGGATGGCCGGCTGCCGGACCATACTGGGCACGATCAATGCTTTGCTGCAAGTGCTCGATGCGCACACCCATCGCAAAGGTCTTGCGCTCCATGGGCACCCCATGCTCGCGCAGCAGCTGGTACACGTCACGCGCAGAGTGACCGCTGGCAAGGACCAGCTGGTTTGCGCTCAGTCTCTCTTGGCGCAACATCCCTGTACCGACATCCAAAGACTCCAGCGTAACCGAGCGAACCTGCCCTCCAACAAGCTCAAAGCCGCTCATGCGCGTGCGCAAGCGCACCTCTCCCCCCAAGTCCTCTATCTGCTTAAGCACATGCTCGACAACCGCAGGAAGGATGTCGCTACCTACGTGCGGCTTTGCGTCCCAGAGAATGCGGGGAGACGCACCGGCCTCAACCAGCGTCTCTAGAATCAGGCGATGCAGCGGGCTTTTGGTCCCCGTAGAGAGCTTGCCGTCGGAGAAGGTGCCCGCGCCACCCAGGCCAAACTGTATGTTGCTCTCGGGATCTAGCACCCCCGTCTTGTTGAAGTGCTCTATAGCCTGCGTACGCTTGCGAGAGCCATCGCCACGCTCCACCAGAATGGGCGAGCGCCCAGCTTTTGCCAAAGCCAGCGCACAGAAGAGTCCCGCGCACCCAGCGCCTACCACCACCGGACGTACGTCAGAGGGAAGGCCAGCTACCCCAGGCCATGTGGCCCGTTTGTCATCCACCTGCTGCAGCTGTTTGCTCACGCGCCACGTGCGCGCCTTCTTGAGCAGGGAGCGCTCGGCGTTGGCACCGCCGCGCAACATGATACGCACCACAAACGTAAGGTGCACATCCGTCTTCTTGCGCGCATCCACCGAGCGCTTTCGCAGCTCGCACGACACCAGATCGTTAGGAGCAAGCCGTAGCATGCGTTGTACGGCCTGCCTGACCGCCCGCTCCTCAGAGGCATCGCTTCCATCAAGGCGGCTGAGGGGTATGTTGACACCACGTACCTCAATCATGACAGTGACCACCTTGCCGCTGCCTGGCCAGCCACCATGCCGCTCTTCCATGCCCAGGCCAAGTTGAAGCCGCCGCAGTCCGCGTCAACGTCAAGCACCTCGCCACAGGCAAAAAGCCAGGGCAGCTCGCGTGAGGCAAGCGTGCTTGGGTCAAACTGGTCGTTGGCAAGGCCGCCACGCATTACCTGCGCATGCTCGGTCTCTGCCGGACCTTCAACCAGCAACGGCAATGCCTTTACCAAGCTCATCAGTGCCTCGGAGTCGCTTGAGGGCACCTTGCGCTCGGGCCACTCAACATGCCAGCGCTTGCGCGCAAGGTCTTCGAGCAACTGCGCAATTTCCGGGTCAATGACCCCGTCCAGACAACCGCTCTCATAGCTTCCGCTTGCAAACGGGTCAACCAGCTGCCGTAGCTCCGAGTTGTTGACGTCGGGAGCAAGGTCAAGCTCAACAAGGTCGCCCGGCTCAACTTGACGGGAAAGATCGAAGGTCACGATGCCCGAGATGCCGTATCTGCGAAAAAGCACCTCTCCCCGCTCGCGCCAGCTGGGAAAGAGCGTGTCCTTTTTGGTGAGGCTCGCATACACGTGGGCTCGTCTGCCGTCCAAAGCCGCCAGCGGCGATGCCGCACAGGCCACGGGACACAGCACGGGGCGTGTTGGCACAACGTTAAGCCCAAGGCTCTTGGCACAATCAAGCGTTCCCCCACCTGTTGCCAGCACAACAGCACGTGCGCCAGGGAGCAGCAGCGCTCCGTCTGGCTCCTCAGCGTCAGTATGTGCCACCTCGGCCATGCCCGCCGGCTGTGCCTGACTCTTTGCCGGGTCATAATGACAGGCCGCATCAATCGTCCCAAGCCACTCGGGCTTGATCCAAGTAAGGTCCCTAAACTCGCGCGCGGGCGCCAGTACCACCCCGGCCGCCCTTGCACGTCTAAGCAGCACGTTGCGCACGCTGGCCGCTTGACGGCTAGCGGGATAGAGGCGATCGTCCTCAAGACACCAGCGCAGGCCGCACTCTTTGAAAAAAGCCAGCACATCGTCAAGCCAACGTGGTCCGCAGACAGCCTGCACAAAGGCAGGGTCGTTGAACCTGCGTGCGTCAAGCCTGACGTTTGCAAAGTTGCAGCGTCCGTTACCAGTGGCAAGAATCGAGCGCCCACATTCCAAGCTGCGCTCGAGCACCACCACCGACGCCCCCGCCTCGGCTGCCGTTATGGCCGCCACCAGCCCTGCAGCGCCACCGCCTAAAACGATGACGTCACAATCCGAGGGCGTCTTTACCCGTGCGGCCTCGCGCAAAAGACGGTCGTGTCGCTCTGCACGCGACTTCTTCTTTGCCATGTCACCCTTCCAACGCTTGATTTGGGTCTACTCCCCACCGGGAGCAAGCTGCCGTACCAGATCGATAATCTCGCGCACAAACAGGTCCCTTGTTTCTGGGTCAAGGTCGAGTGCTGCACGAGCCATAACAGGTACCGTGGTGCGCCAGTCGGTGCGGATATCATGGGTGTACTGCTTCTCGGAAGCTGCCATGATGGCAAACACCGCCTCAACAAAATGCTGCCGCTCGGCAGGAGAGGCCCGCTCTATCCATGCGTTGAGCGAGCTGTCAACATAGCTGGCGGTGCGACCCAGGCGCTCCTCGATGACAAAGTCGCAACCCTCCACCTCCCAGCTTAGGGGGTCATGCTGCGCAAAACCGCTGCTTACGCTATGCACCACCTGCACGTCTTGCCCGCCGCCGTCAAAGAGCATCCCAAATATGGACGACTGGGGCACGGTCTTGTCCACCTTCACGTGATCGGCCGCGCCCTCAAGCTCGGCAAGGGTCTCGGAGGTAAAGCCCGGTCCATCGTGCGAGAAGCAACACTCCAGACGACTGCGAATCTCGGGCGCGCAGGTCATGCCCGCATAGATAGCCATGTTGCCACCCTTGGAGTGCCCGCCGCACCAAAGACGTCCGGGCACGCGGGAGACCGTGCGCTCAAGGTAGTGCAGCGCCGAGATCTGCGAGGGAACCTGCACCTGAAACGCCATGTTGAGGTTTTCTTTCCAACCCACGATGGTGTTATCGGTCCCCCTGAAGGCAACGTAGGTCTGCTCGGGCGAGATGACAAAGGACATGGCCGAGAACTGCATCTGGGTTAGGCGATCAAGCTGGTCGGCATATCCGCAGATCAGCACGTCACGAAAGCGCGGGCTTGCCGCAAGGGCGGAGGCAAGCTTTCTGGCGCCATGTGGGTCGTACATGCGACCAGTCATCTCGTCAAGCCAGTCAGAGCGCCAGAGCTCATGCACGGGCAGGCCGCTCCATCCCCAGGCAGGGGTGGCATCAGAGGGAAGCCGGAAGTAGCTAAGCTGCGAGAGCACAAGGCTGTCCACCCGGCAGAGCGGGCGCGCGTCAAACGTATCGCCGTGCTCCCATACGTAGTCGATGATGTTCTTGTAGGCCTCTGGCATCGCTCTCCCCGACACGTCCCTTACTCAACCTGCTGCCTCTCTGCTGAACCAGGGACACTTTGCGGACCGCGTGAACGAGGGAACCGTCCCTAACCCACGCTCCAAGGACAAAGCGCAGCGTATGCCAACTCTGGACCAGCAGAAAGCCTACTTCTTATGCTTACGGTAGCGCCTGCGCGTGGCGTGCGCACTCCCCTTTCGGTCAGTGCGCTTGAGACGCGCGATGACATCCTCCTCGCTTTCGCCCTCAAGGGCACTGCGCAGGGCCACCACCTGGTCGCGCAGCTGAGCGGCGCGCTCAAACTCCATGCTTGCCGCAGCGACCGCCATCTCTTCTTCAAGCGCCGCCAAGACCTGCGAGACCTCCTCGGGTGGAAGCTGCGAGAGCTCGCTTGCCACGCTCTGTACCGCCGCCTCACGCTCGGTGGGAGCTCCGTCAGAACCGCTGTAGAACGCGCCGTGCCCCAGCGAGTCTCCGCGGCTGCGCCCTTTGCCATCAAGCGTCTCGTTGGCGTCAGCTATGAAGCTTGCCACGTCAGTGATTGACTTCTTGATAGTTTGCGGCACAATGCCGTGCTCCTCGTTAAACGCCTCTTGAATGCTGCGGCGCCGCGCGGTCTCGTCAATGGCCTCGCGCATGCTGTCGGTGATGGTGTCGGCGTACATGATGACCTCGCCACCGGCGTTTCTTGCGGCGCGGCCCATGGTCTGGATGAGCGAGCGACGGTTGCGCAAAAAGCCCTCTTTGTCGGCATCGAGGATGGCCACCAGGCTGACCTCGGGGATATCAAGGCCCTCGCGCAGCAGATTGATGCCCACAAGCACGCTGATCCTGCCCACGCGCAGATCGCGGATGATCTCCACGCGATCAAGCGTTGCGGTGTCGGAGTGCATGTAGTTGACCTTTACGCCCTCGTCAAGCAGGTGGTCGGTCAGGTCTTCGGCCATGCGTTTGGTAAGCGTGGTCACCAGAACACGCTCGCCCTTGTCGGTACGCTTTTTTATCTCGTCCATGAGGTCGTCAATCTGGCCGCGCACCGGGCGCACGTCAACCTTTGGGTCAAGCAAGCCCGTGGGTCGAATGACCTGCTCGACAAATTGCTCGCTCACGCGCTCCTCGTAGTCGCCTGGCGTGGCTGACACATAGATGTATTGCGGCACCCGCTGCTCAAACTCGTCAAAGCGCAGCGGCCGGTTGTCAAGCGCCGAGGGCAGGCGAAACCCGTGCTCTACCAGCGTTATCTTGCGCGAGCGATCGCCCTCGTACATGCCACGAATCTGCGGCACGGTCACGTGGCTCTCGTCGATGATGCACAGCATGTCAGAGGGGAAGTAGTCGATGAGCGTGTAGGGCGCCTCGCCGGGTGCGCGGCCATCCAGGTGGCGTGAGTAGTTCTCGATGCCCGAGCAGAAGCCCATGGTCTCGAGCATCTCAAGGTCGTATGCGGTGCGCTGGGCCAAGCGCTGGGCCTCGAGCAGGCGGTCAGCCGCCTTAAGCTCGGCCACGCGCGCCTCAAGCTCTTCCGAGATGGTCTGCAGGGCATGCGTGACCTTGGGCCGCTCGGTGACGTAGTGCGAGGCCGGCCAGATGGGTATGGCGTCAAACTCGCGCAGCAGCTCGCCGGTAACCACGTCCACCTCGGCAATAAGCTCTACCTCGTCACCAAAGAACGAGATGCGCAGCGGGTTCTCGGCATAGGGTGGAAAGACGTCCACAGTGTCGCCGCGCACACGAAAGTGCCCGCGCTGCAGCTCGTAGTCGTTGCGGTCGTACTGGATGTCAATGAGGTCATGGATAAGGTCGTCGCGCTCGAGGGGGACATCTTTGCTCACCGTAGGAGCAAGGCCGGCGTAATCTTGCGGGCTGCCAATGCCATAGATGCACGACACCGATGCCACCACAATCACGTCGCGCCGCGAGAGCAGGCTGGAAGTTGCCTGGTGACGCAGCTTCTCTACCTCCTCGTTGATGGAGGCATCCTTCTCGATGTAGGTGTCGGTTTGCGGGACGTAGGCCTCGGGCTGGTAATAGTCGTAGTAGCTCACAAAGTACACGACGGCATTGTTGGGAAAGAGCTCTTTCATCTCGCTTGCCACCTGCGCGGCAAGTGTCTTGTTGGGCTCCATGATGAGCGTGGGGCGCTGCACGGCCTCGATGGTCTTGGCCATGGTGTAGGTTTTGCCCGAGCCGGTTACGCCCAAAAGCGTCTGGTAGCGCAGACCCTTTTCCACTCCATCGCTCAGCTTGCGTATGGCCTGGGGCTGGTCGCCCGCAGGCTCGTAAGGAGACACCGCCTCAAGGCGCGTGTCGCCCGACTCTTTGCCAAAGCGCTTGAGCTGACCGCCAAAGTGCTCCTGTGTCTGCGCTCCTGTGGGCATAGGCTCCCCCTTCCAATACTGGTCGTTGCTGGTCACGGGCGGGCCGGGGCGTTGACCTTCCCGTGACCAACAACCCTTCCAATATAGGAACTAGTGTACTATAGTTATTCGTTCATATAGCGGTAGAATCTAGGCAACTGTATTTGGTCTCAGCCTTTTGGATACGCGCAAGTGCCATTGGGATATAGCGTTTGGAGCCTTCATGGGACGCAAGTCTGTTCTTGGTCTTTACCATCGTCGCAACAGTGGTGGCACCGTCTCTCGTGCCCTGCTCATCATCTTGGGCGTCACCTTGGCCATCTTTGGCCTCCTTCTAGTGGTTGCCGCCGCGGTGATATCGCTTGACGAGGGAGGCGCCGCATTTGTGCTCATGCCCTTTGCCCTTGCTACCATCGCAGGAGGCATCGTGATTGTGGTGTCACAGGTCCGCGCCGACACGGAACGCGCCAGAATCTCTGGGTCACAGGCCGCAATTCCCGAGTCTACCGTGCCCGACCTTGCAGCTCCCCAATCAAGCCAGGAAGGCGCACCGAAGGCTCAGCCCGAGCCAGCCGCTCAGACCGCAGCAGACGTCCCCGCCTCTACCGCAAACGATGCAACCGAGGACGTAGCACATCTGGTGTATCGCTCTACCGACCTCTTTGCCACCCTGCGCGACCTGGTGCGTCACGAGCTCTCCTCCCCCACGGCGCAGGACAAGCGCCACTTGGCTGACATGCTACAGGCCGCAGGCGTCATGAGCTGGCCTGATGCCCCCGCCTGCGAGGGTGGCCGCCTCACGCGCAATAGCCACTTCTGGATCCGCCTGGGCACCGACGACCTCACAGAAGAGCAGTACGACATGCTCATTGCCACCGAGGCGGCCCTTGGCGTCAACCAAGACCTTCCCGAGATTCGCCTGCAACAACTAGCAAGCCCTGCAGCCGAGGAGGCCTCGCTGCGCCTCATGCGTCACCTTTGCGACCAGCACGTAGACCGTCCAGAGCTTACTGACGAGGGCCTTCGCGTGTGCTATCACAACACCAATGACGAGTCGAGCACCGGAGACTGGGTGGTGCGCTCGATCATCTGCAATGCAGTTGAGTGCGTTAAAACGCCTTTCCGTGTGGTGTGCGACGTACGCGTAAACATCGATGAGGGCCTGGTCATACTCGCGCCAGAGATTGTGCGCCCGCGCTGCATGGCCATCTTCTCCTCCGACAGCAACACTCAGGCAGGCCTAGCCCGTGCTTACGCCTTCCGCCTGGCGGTGCTTCTTGCCTCTCACGCCCTTGATGCGTCCAACAAGGTAGAGCGCGTAGTGGTCAACTGCCACGAGCACGCCAAGACCGAGACGCTCATCTCGTTTGACATCAGCCGCAAGTTCATAGGCATCCTGCGCACCGTAGCAGCCAGCGAGGTCATTGAAGAGGGCTTCCCCACCGACCCCAGAATCCGCTGCGACTTCTTGGGCAGCTGGTTTGCCCCTGTACAGCCGTTTGTAGGAATCGATGACTCCGTGGCCATCCCCTCAAACGCGCACACCTTCCCCGAGCTTGATGCGCGCGAGGCGCCGGAGTCCATCGTGCAAACCTGCAACGCCAAGCGCATCTGTGATCTGGGCATCAACGAGAACGCCTGCCGCATCAGCGCATGGGAGTCTGTCAAAGACCAGATGGGCACCACAACAGAACAGGCGGTATCGGCCTTGGTGGCAGCACGCAACAGTGCCTCGGACATCACGGTTGCCGAAGCATGCAACCGCGTTGCGCAAGCCTTGGTAGACGGGTCGGTTGACCTTGACGATACCAGCGCCGTAGCCTCGCTCTTTGTTGATGGCTCGGCACTTGACCAGGCCATGAACAAGGCCAGCAAGCTTCTCGACGATGACGAGAACCCCAACGCCGAGGCCGCTCTTAAGATTCTTGAGGCTGCGCTGGCGCCCATCGAGGACATGGGAGCATACCTGGATGACGAGACCTACGTGTACCGCTACTTTGGCTCGGTGGCCGAGCGCATACAGCACAATCGCACGATAGACGAGGGCGGCCGCGAGATCCGCCTGGTCCCTGACTCCCACTTCAATGCACACAGCAACGCCTCAATAGCGCTGGGCATGCTGGGACGCTTTGACGAGGCACTTGAGCACGCTGACATCTGCCTTCGTCTGGCACCCACCTCCACCTACGCCACCATGCGCAAGGTGCGCGTGCTCGAGTCGCAGTCGCGCATCTACGAGGCAGCAGACCTCATCATTGACGCTCTGCGCAACGCCGTAACCCCACGCGATGCAGCTATCTGCCACTACCGTCTTGCCTACATGGAGTGGAAGCTGGGACGCGAGGACCTTGCCGCAGCTTGCTACCAGCGCTCGCTCAACTGGGACACCGAGATGTCAGCACAGGCAAAAGAGGAGCTTGACGACCTTATCTCGTCCTCGCCACAGCTTGAGCGTCCCACCAGCGAGCAGGCCGACGCCACGCTGGCGCGCGAGGGCATCCCACTGGGCTGCGTGCGCACCGACGGCGAGCGCGCCCTTGCCGCAGCTGTTGCCTGCATGGACAACGGCGTGTTGCTCTCGGCGCGTCCGCTCATGGCCGTGCTGTACGGCATGAACAACGACGATGTGGTGATGGGAGTCTATCGCTCGCTGAGCGTCTCGGTATAAAACTGCGCGTAACGTTTGTACGACTCGTTCACCCGCATGAGGTAGAGGGCTGTCTCGGGAAACTTTATAGCATCGGTGATGTCTCCCCCACTTGACAGCCACTCCTCAACCGAGCCTGGCCCCGCATTGTAGGCGGCAATCACCTCGTCGGTCGATCCCAGCACACTGCTTAGCTGTTGCAGGTAGGCGCAGCCATATTCAATGTTGGTAGCCGGGTCTTCCAAGTTGGCAGGATCATAGACACCAGCATCAACCAGCCCGTACTCGGCCAGCTCGCCAGAGGTGGAGGGCATGATCTGCATGAGTCCCACAGCCCCCGCATCAGAGGTTACGTGGGTGTCCCATCCCGACTCGCACCTGATGATGGAGCAGACCAAAAGGGGGTCAACCCCATGGCGTGCCGATGAGTCAAGAATCTCGTCCTTGTATTCGATGGGTAGCAGATAGCGCCTTACCAACGAGCCGGGAAGCGTTATCTGACCAAAGGTGAGGCCGGCAACCAGAAGCATCAGAAGAATGGGAATCGTTCGATACCAGCGCCAGAATCGTACGTGGCCTGTCATCGATCGGCTCCTGTCGCATTCAAGACATGCTCCTCGTACCATGTACGGATACGTGCCTTTAGCTGCTCGTAATCTCCCGTGTTGTCTATGATAGAGGTAGCGTGCTCGCGCAGCCACTCATCGGTTGGCTGGTTTGCCGCACGAGCATCAAAGTCGTGGCCGCTCATACCGCGCCCTATGGCCCGCGCGCGTCGCTGGACAAGAGGGCACATAACCACAAGCACCTCGTCTGCAAGCGCACGTATATCTTGCACCCTGTCCAGCAGCGGCACCTCTACAACACAGAGAGCTGGTGGGTTATCGGATGCCCTCAGTGCCTCCACGCGCTCCACGAGCAAGTCTTCGATGGCCGGAATCTCAAGCGCCTCGAGAAGTGCAGCATCTTCCTTTGTGGCAAACGCACGGCTAGCCAACAGGCGGCGGTTAAGCTCACCGGTGGTGGCATCAAGCAGGTCGGCACCAAAGACCTGCGCAATCTCTTTTGTAAGAGGGCTGCCGGGGGCAAGCACATCGCGCGAGAGCTGGTCGAGATCTATCCGACAGGCTCCCAGCTCCTCAAGCTCATGGGCAACAGTCGACTTGCCCGACCCAATGCCCCCCGCAAGAAAGACGGTTTTCACAATTTGCCCTACGACTTAGCCTCAAACTTGTTGCCACATGCAGGACAGGTAACCCTAAGATTTCCCTTGCCCCTGGGCACGCGCATCTTCTTGCCGCAAGAAGGGCAGGTAAGATGCTTGTAGTTCTTATACTCCTCAAAGGTGGCCTTGGGATTGTTGATCCAGTAGGCTGCAGGGCCAATGGCCGTGAGAAACTTGCGGTTCTCGTTGTTGCGCGCAACAACGCTTTTAGACATGATGCGCCAGCATGCGTAGACAGCCAGTGCAAACGCCAAAATGGCAAGCACGCGCGTGCGCGCAAACAGGTTGATGAACAACAAGAGAACGGACAGCGCCACGGTCACATACGTAATCTCGTCTGCGCCATTGCGCCCGCGCATGAAGGTGGTCACGCGCTGCTCAAACGATTCGTTGGACATATCCATCACCTAAAGACCCATCGGTAGTAGCGTTTCACTTATGTGCTTCATCTTGCCCATTATGAGACAAGTGTACGCAACGATACTACAACGTCACGGTTTCTCTCAAGCGTCACTTTTTGTCCAAAGTACGGCGCTTTGACAAAAGAGGTTGCTTTTCACGTGCTGCCCAGTGTGCGACCTTCGGGACGACTTCTGAGGCTGCTCCGCCCGTCGGCGCGGCGGGAGCGAGGACTGCCCATTTGATGTGACCGCTGCCGTCTTGGGTTTCCTTGGCGACTGCCTGGGGAGTCAAGGGGACAGGTCGTTTGACTCCCTCCCCCGAGAGACAAACGACCTGTCCCCTTGACTCGGAACCCCTGCAGGCCGGCCAGGGCGTGACCTTCGGGAACTTCCGCAAAAGGTGACATTCTGGAACCCCTCTTGCTCGGAATCGTGCAGAATTTTAAAAACGAGAGTGGAAGTTTGTCGGCTATGCAGGGTGGTGGTCACGTGAAGAAGATATTCACAATCGATGACATCATGGTCGCGTTCATTTCGGCCTTGGGCTACGGCTTTGGCGCAACAATCTCAAAGCTTTTTGGTTGGTCGCCCCTTGTGTGTGGTGCGGTCAGCTTTGTTGTTGGTGTTGGACTTGAAGAAGTCATAAGCAAGATAGTCTTCAGCAAGACCGTACAGAGAAACCCGACAAACCGTGTACTTATCTACGCTGCGTTCTTCCTCATTTTCATGATTGCCCATTACATTTCAGTTGTGTGGATGGGCACGTCTATGATTGATTATTTGATGGAGCAATTATTGTCGGTCGTAGGCCTTCCCATCATTGGTTTTGCAGTGAACCTGCTTCTCCGCGGATACCATGTCAGAAAGATTCGCAAGCTGTATGGCGATGGAAGCGAAGGCTACGTGTTTGACCTAAAGAAGAAGGACATTGATGAGATAAACAAGCAAAATCAGCCTATTACTGGCAAATACGACACCAGTTGTGCGGTAAAGACAAGGACCGGCGTCTATGTTGGAGAAAAGTACAAGAAGACGATCTTCTTTTTGGGAATCCCCTATGCACAGCCACCGATAGGCGAGCTTAGATGGAAGGCCCCACAGCCGCTCCCCTCATCGGATGGCGTATTTGAGGCCAAGAACCTTGGCGCCTCTGCCATACAGGTTGAGCACAAGGGCTCAATCCTCAAGCATCACAGGCAGAGCGAAGATTGCCTGACTCTAAACATCTGCAGCGGAGCTCAAAAGTCAGAGTCAAAGAAGCCGGTTCTTGTGTTGTTCCACCAC
>JAFWLX010000073.1 GCA_017510875.1 Atopobiaceae bacterium
CGGCGGTGCGCATGTGGACACGCCCAAGGGTGTCTTTGACGAGGTGGTCAACCTTTGCGAATGGCCCACAATCGTGGTGGGCGCCTTTGATGAGGAGTTTCTCGCGGTGCCGCACGAGATTATCGTTGAGGCCATGCTCAAGCACCAGCGCTACTTCCCCATCAATGACAAGGCGGGCAAGCTCACGCGCGAGTTTGTCATTGTGAGCAACGCCGACCCTCGGGTCAACGACACGGTGCGCGCAGGCAACGAGCGCGTGGTGCGTCCGCGTCTGGACGACGCCAAGTTCTTCTATGACGAGGACCTGAAGGTGGGACTCAACGCCTTCCGCGAGCGCCTGTCGCAGGTGGTGTTCCAGAAGCGTCTGGGCACGGTTCTGCAGAAGTCCGAGCGCATGGAGGTCATTGCACGTGCGGTGGCCGAGGCGGCCACCGACGATGATGCCGTTGCCACGGATGCAGCCCGTGCCGCGCACCTTGCCAAGGCAGACCTTGTCTCGCAGACCGTGGTCGAGTTCACCAGCCAGCAGGGCGTTATGGGTGGCTACTTTGCTCAGGCTCAGGGCGAGAACGACCGTGTGGCGCAGGCTATCTCCGAGCACTATCGCCCGCGCTTTGCCGGCGATGACACGCCCCAGGGTGTGGTGGGCAAGGCGGTGGCCATAGCCGACAAGCTGGACACCATCTGTGGCATGTTTGCAATCAACGAGCCGCCCACGGGCTCGGCCGACCCCTTTGCCGTGCGCCGTAGCGCCATTGGCGTGATTGCCATGCTGCGCCAGCTGCCTGGTGTCGTGCTTGACCCGCTGATTGACGTGTCTCTTGACACATATGCAAAGCAGGGGATTGACTTTGACGTCGCTGCCACCACCGAGAAGGTTCGTGCGTTCTTTGCGGGCAGGCTTGCGGCCATCGCGCGCGACGAGGGTGCTGACCCCGATACCATCCAGGCTGTGCTTGACACGGGAATCTGCGATCCGCAGGCCTTCCTTGGGCGCGTGTTTGCGCTGGACCGCGCAAGGCGCGAGTCCGACGAGGTCTTTTCAGACCTGGCTACGGCATACGCACGCGCCAGCCACTTGGCTGACGCCGCCTTGGGTGTTGATGTGGACAAGACCATCTTGGGTGAGGCAGAGCTTGCCCTGCTTGCCGCCGTTGACGAGCGCTCGGCGCAAGTGGAGGAGGCCATTGTGGCTGGCGAGCTTGACGATGCCATTGCCGCTTTGGCCGGCCTGCGCGAGCCCATCGACCGCTTCTTTGACGACGTCCTTGTCATGGACGAGGACCGCGCTGTCCGCGAGAACCGCCTGCGCCTGCTCAACCGCTTTGAGGCAGCCTTTGGCGGCGTGGCCAACATTGGCGCTTTGGCAAAGAAGAAGTAGTCTTTGCGCTAACTGACGCCAACCATATGCTGTTCTAGGAAAGGTGCATCGCCAAAGGCAGGTGCGCCTTTCCTTGGATGGCGTGCCCTTTACCAAGGTCCATCTCTCGCCGAGCGAATGAGCCACTCGTCCTCTTTTTTCGTGACTCACCTGTTTAGGATGTGCAGACTGTTAGATGGTGCTATGTGAAGTGGCACAATAGTACGGAAGTATTCAAGGAAAAGGACCCTTAGGACATGGGTCCATGATTAGGGCAGTAAGCCCTACGGCTGGGAGGCACAATATGGCAGAAGCAGACGTCCTCTTCGAGACCGACACGCCCACACCTATCGTGTTCGTTATCTCTGACGCACGCGGCGAGACCGCAACTGGCGTCGTTTCGGCTGCGGCATCGCAGTTCACCGACGGCATCGTTCTCATCAAGCGCCTTGGCGAGGTTCGCAGCGTCGATACCGTGCGCGAGTACCTTGACGAGAACGTTGACCCCAATTGCCCGTTGGCAGTGTTCCACACCATCGTTGATCGCAATCTCCGTCGTGACATCCGTCGCGAGCTGGACAAGCGCGGCATCCCCTCGATCGACCTTCTGGGGCCCGCCGTCACCATCATCTCTACCCTTACGGGCGAGGATCCGGTCAACAAGGCAGGAAACCGCACATCGGTCGAGATTCAAAACGTCTAAGGACACCTCTTCGCAATTGGCAGAGAGGACGATGATTTCGTGTGTCTTACAGCATCTTTACGATGGTAGGGCTGTGCGGATACAATAAACATGGTTAGTGAGAGAACTCGCCAGAGGGCGCATGTCCTGTGGCGGGTGCTCTTGTGAATTGAGGTGCCACATAAGGGATGGCACCACGGACAAGATCAGGAGTGTAAGTATGGCTGAGAAGCATGTGTATCGCTTCGGTTTCGACGCCGACGGCAACAACGTCTCTGAGGTTGCTGGCGCCACCGTCGACGAGGCCAAGTGGATCACGGGCGGCAAGGGTGCCAACCTCGCCGAGATGGCGTATCTGGGCCTTCCCGTTCCCGCTGGCTTCACCATCACGTGCCAGACCTGCGTCGAGTACTCTGGCGCTGGCAACGTGTGGCCCGAGGGCGTTCTGGACGAAATCGACGAGTACCGCAAGGACCTCGAGGAGCGCATGGGCAAGAAGCTCGGCGACTCTGACGACCCGCTGCTGGTCTCGGTCCGCTCCGGCGCTCCATTCTCGATGCCCGGCATGATGGACACCGTCCTTAACCTCGGCCTTAACGATGACTCCGTCCAGGGCATCATCAAGCAGACTGACAACCCTCGCTTCGCCTATGACTCCTATCGCCGCTTCGTGCAGATGTTCTCGAGCGTCGTCATGGGCGTCTCTGGCCAGCTCTTCGAGGATGCCATTGCCGCCAAGAAGGCCGAGAAGGGTGTCAAGCTCGATACCGAGCTCGATGCTGACGACCTCAAGGATCTCGTCGCGACCTTCAAGCAGATCTTCTCCGACAACGTTGACGTTGCCAAGTATCCCGAGGTCGACGTGGACGGCAAGGCCGTCTTCCCGCATGACCCGCTGCTGCAGCTCCGTCTCGCCGAGCAGGCCGTGTTTGGCTCCTGGAACACCGAGCGCGCCATCCTGTACCGCAAGCAGAACAAGATTGACGATTCCCTGGGCACCGCAGTCAACGTCCAGGTGATGGCCTTCGGCAACAAGGGCAACACTTCCGCCACCGGCGTCGCCTTCACCCGCAACCCGGCTGACGGCACCAACGAGCGCTACGGTGACTACTTGGTCAACGCCCAGGGCGAGGACGTCGTCGCCGGCATCCGCAACACCGAGCCCATCGCC
>JAFWLX010000074.1 GCA_017510875.1 Atopobiaceae bacterium
CGGGGCATCGCCCCGAAGGGGCGCGAGTTCCGCAGCTGCCGCGTCGTAAGGACGGAGCGTGAGCCGAAGCGGAGTCCTGAGGGCCACGTGGCGGCCGGGCTGCGGGAGGGCCGAGGTCCTCGGTTGCGGCCCCAGGGTCGTGCCGTGCCAGAAAAGTAACGTATGCTGCGCTAAAATGGGCAAATGGATTGTGAATCGCACAGAAGGGTGGGCGTGTGAACCCCGTCATCGTCATACCGTCCTATTGGGCGCGAACCGACGACCCGGTTACCGTGGGGGACGTGGGCGTCTACGATCATGCAACGCCCATCTCCAAGCCTCTCCCCGAGCTTGAGACCTGCCTACAGTCGCTGGAGCAGGTTCGCGGCGTGTTGCGTGTGGTGGTGTTGGTTGTGGCCCCGCCTGCATTTGCCGAGTCTGCACGTGCTCGCGTTGATGGCATCTGCCGCATGCATCCCAGCCTTAACCCGTTGGTTGTGGGCCGTCGCGAGGCACAGGAGGTCATTCGTCTCATAGAGCGCGTGACACCGGGCCTTGAGGGCGAGCCCTGCTCGCTGCGCGGTTACGGCGCCATTCGCAACATGGGGCTGGCCGTGGCTGCCGCCCTAGGCCACGACGTGGTGGTCTTTCTGGATGACGACGAGCTGGTGCTTAACGAGGACTTCCTTATTGATGCCGTCTACGGCATTGGGCTGGAAACTCGCCAGGGATTGCCCATTCAGGCCAAGACTGGCTACTTTCTCACGCGCGATGACTCTCCCTACGCCGACGTCTCAGAGCCACACTGGTACGACCGTTGGTGGTCCAAGCGTGCTGAGTTCAACCAGCTTATGGATCGCTACCTGTCGGGCACGCGCATCTCGCGCTCCAATCACGTGTGTGGTGGCTGCTTTGCCGTGGGGGCCGAGGCTTTTTGCAACGTGGCCTTTGACCCCATCATCACGCGCGGCGAGGACCTTGACTACCTCTTTAATCTGCGCATGTGCGGCTATGACGTGTGGTTTGACAACCAGTGGTTTGTCAAGCACCTTCCGCCCGACGTGCCTGGCCACGCCGCGCGTTACCTGCAAAACGTTTACCGCTGGACGTACGAGGTCAAAAAGCTTGAGGCCTCGAAGGACATCATCAGCCTGCATCACGTGACGCCCGAGTCGCTGCGTCCCTACCCGGCCACTTGGATCGAGCCCGACACGCTGCGGCATCGTATCTTTATGACCACCTTGGCGCGAACCATCTCGGGTCCCGAGCGCCGCGAGTACTTTGACATTTTGGTGCACGGCCGCAAAGAGGCCGAGCGCTGGGCAACATCGGTTGCACGCGACTACTTCTCGTTCCAAACCTACTGGCCGCGCATCATGGCGTCGCTGTGGGATGACCGCGCGCTTGGTCGCGCCCTGAAGGAGATGGGCCTGCCCAAGCAACCACAGCCTACCGGGGCAATGCGGCCAGCAATGGGTAGCCTTGACGATGCGCTCCCCATGCCGGGAGGCGATCGTACGTGACGGCGGGACCGTGGGAGAAGCATCTGATAGGCAAGTTCAACCTGTTGCTGAGCGTGCTTGCGGTGTGTCTGGCGGGCACGCTCTCGTGGGGCCTTATCAGGGGGAACCTGGCTGCCACCGTGCTTGCGGGCGTGGGCTTGGCAACCGTTATCACCATGGCGAGCTTCAACCTTCTGGCCTCTGACGACCAGCGCTCGCAAGCAACCGAGCGCACGCTGCGCGTGGCGTCCGCCACGCAGTACCACATGCGCGGGGGCCTTACGGCTGAGGGCTGCCGCGCTGTGTGCCAGCTGCTTTTGCCCGAGACCGACGCGTCGGCCATAGCCATGACCGATGCGCACGAGACCCTGGCCTACGTGGGCGAGGGCACCTACGGCTCTAGCGAGGGCGAGCCCAACAGCAACCCTACCAGCGAGGTGCTGGAAAACGGCCGCATCCAAACGTTCTCGCGCCTCAACGAGAATCAGTGGCGTCGTGCCGAGGGCCTGCTTGGCGGCATGTTCTCGGAGGCCGTAAAGAGCTACCCGGTGGGCATTATCGTGCCGCTTACCGTGTCCGAACGAACCGTGGGCACCATCAAGCTGTATTACCACACGGGTAGTGCCATCAACCGTACGCAGATGGCCATCGCACGTGGCTTTGCCGAGCTGCTCTCGTCGCAGCTGTCAGTGTACGAGCTGGACCGACAGGCCGAGCTTACGGCACAGGCCGAGGTCAAAGCCCTACAGGCGCAGATAAACCCGCACTTCTTGTTCAACACGCTCAACACGATAGCGTCGCTCACGCGCACCGATCCCACACGCGCCCGCGATCTGCTGCGCGAGTTCTCGGTGTTCTACCGGCGCACGCTCGAGGGCACCGAGGCGCCCATCAGCCTTTCGGACGAGCTTGAGCAGACGCGCCGTTACCTTACCATCGAACGTGCCCGCTTTGGCGAGGACCGTATTCTGTGGACCGAGGACGTGAAGGAGGGCTGCGAGAACGTAAAGGTGCCTGCCTTCATTGTGCAGCCCATTGTAGAGAACGCCGTGCGCCATGCCATGCGCGAGGAGGGTCCCCTGCATATTGACGTGCAGGTGGCCACCGATGGAGACGACGTGCTTATTGCCATTGCCGACGACGGCGTGGGCATGGACGAAGAGGTGATACCGAGGCTGCTTGAGGAGGATGTGCCCACACCCACAAGCGGCAGCTCCAAGGGAGCCGGTATCGCGCTGCGCAACGTTGCCGATCGCATCGAGCTCTTTTACGGAGAGGGCTCGGGCGTCGAAATCATGTCAAAAGTGGGTTCTGGTACCTGTGTGACCCTGCGTCTGGTGGGGGTTGCTCCAACTCTTGTGTCAAATGAACCTGACGATTGGGATGAGCAGGAGTAATATAGAGTGGTCAAACCTGTACAAGCTGGTTACGAAAGTGGTGAAAGGACGATGCTCAACGCACTGATAGTCGATGACGAAGCCCCTGCCCGCTCCGAGCTGAGGTTCCTTCTCGAGGAGACAGGGCGTATCAATTCCATCTCCGAGGCGGCAAACGCGCGCGAGGCTGTCGAGAAGCTCGTTCGCAGCAAGGAGGGTACCGACGAGCGCACTGACGTGCTGTTTATGGACATCTCGATGCCCAAGACCTCGGGAATGCAGCTGGCGGAGGCCTTGCATAAGCTCAAGAACCCGCCGGCGGTGGTTTTTGTAACCGCATACAGCGAGTACGCGGTAGAGGCGTTTAGCGTAGACGCCGTTGACTACCTGCTCAAACCCGTTGAAACCAGCCGTCTGGCCCGTGCGCTTGACAAGGTTGAGGCCCGCGTGAAGCCTGCGCCCTCCTCGCATGCCGGTGTGGAGCGTATTCCGGTGGAGAAGGGCGGCCGCAAGGTGCTTGTCCCCATCGACCAGATTCGCTACATCGAGGCCAAGGACGACTACTCCTGCATCTACACCGAGGGCGACAGGTACCTGTCCACCATCAGCCTGGCCAAGCTCGAGCAAAAGCTGGCACCGCACAACTTCTTCCGCGTGCATCGCGGCTACATTGTGAACCTCGACAACGTGGAGTCGGTGGACACCATCTCCAGCGGCATCCTTCAGCTGGGGCTCAAGGGCATTGAGGAGAAGAAGATTCCCGTGTCGCGCAGGCGCGTTGTTGCGCTTAAGCGTGCGTTGGGGCTGTAGGTCTCGCATGCGCTTTGACATTATCTCTGATACCCACGGGCACCTTTCGGACGAGCTTTTAGCCGCGCTGCAAGGTGCCGACTACATTGTGCATGCGGGCGATATATGCTCGGAGTCCGATTACTGGCGGCTGTCGCGTATCGCGCCGGTGCGTATGTGTCTGGGCAACAACGACTGGGGTTGCGACTACGGTCCGGACGTAAAGCGCTTTGTTCAGTTCTACTCGGCTGGGCTCAGGTGGCAGGTGTGCCACTACGAGGAGCGGCTTGACTTGATGACATGTGACGTTGCCATCTGCGGCCATACCCACCGTCCGTTTATCGAGCGCGACCCCAAGACGCGCGTGCTAGTCATGAATCCCGGCAGTCCCACATTCCCTCGTACTGCCAAGGGTCCCACCATCGGTCGCATTGAGGCCGATGGCGGCAACGTGCAGGCTTGCCGTATCATCCAGCTCAACAAGCGCCGGTAGTACGAATCAAGACAAGGGGCGTCCGTACGCAGGGCCTGGCCAGGGGGCGACCGTCGGGACTCCTGCTGAGGCTGCTCCGTCCGTCGGCGCGGCGCTTAGCGAGCGTAAC
>JAFWLX010000075.1 GCA_017510875.1 Atopobiaceae bacterium
CCACCGAAGGCGCCTGGGGTTGGCGGCCTAGGTGGTCCAAAAAATCGTCCGCACCCCCGGGACTGTCCCCCTGTCGTTAAGGGGACTGTCCCCCGAGCGTTATTTGGAGCCGTCGAGGGGAAGGTACACGCGCTCCTGCGTGAACCCCTGCCCACGCACCTCGTTTATCTGTGTGATGGTAATGAAGGCGCGCTGGTCCATGGCGCGCACGAGTTCGGTCGTCTCGTACAGCTTTCGCTGCGGCACCACGCAGAGCACGCCCTTCTGCTCCTCGCGACGCAAGCCCGTTTCCAGCTCAAGCAGGGTAACGCCCACCTGTGCCTTGCTCAGCAGCTCCTGTCGGATCTCCTCATAATGGTCCGAGATAACAAGCAGTTGCATCTGCGCCTTGCCCAACACCATGGTCTTGTCGAGCATCACCGCCTCGAGCACCAGAACCAAAAGGCCAAGCAAAATCTTCTCTGGATCCGAGAAAAGCGCCTGGCCGCCCATGATGATGAGGTCCGTTACATACACCAGAATGGACACGGGAACGTGGAACCAGTGATGCAACACCAGACTCACCACATCCATGCCGCCCGTGGACGAGCCCACCCGCATTACCTGCCCCAGGGCAAGACCCATGAGGCTCCCCGCAAAGAGTGCCGCCAACAGGGAGTCGTTGGTGAGGGTATCGATGCCGGGAATGCGTTGGATGAGGCCAAGGGCCACGGGATAGAGCACAGAGCTCGCGGCAGTGGTAACGAAGAACTTCCTGCCCAGCACGACCCGCCCAAACAGCAGTAGCGCGACGTTGAGCACCAGCACCACCGTGGCAACGTCCAGCTGAGGAAACATGTTGCCCAGCACGATGCCAATGCCAGTGGTGCCGCCCATTATGATGCCATGAGGAATAATGAACGCCGCAACCAAGAACGCGAGCAAGACGTTACCGCCAATAATGCAAAACAGCGTAACCAGGATCTGCAGGCGCTTGTCGAGATAGGGCATAAAGACTCCTCTATATATCAAAGATTCACATCGGGCCATTGGATGATAGTCACCGGCAGCCCAAAAGTGAACCAGCTCACACAACAAACAAGGGGCAGCCCGTGTGGGCCGCCCCTATGCGAAAGGCGCTATGAAGGGCGCACTTGGCGCAAGACCCTACTTCTTACGCTTGCAGGGAATGGGACGCGGCGGCGTCTTGGGCTTCTTGGCACCCGCACGCATCACGGCACCCTCGGGACAGGCTTGGCGGCACAGGTCGCACTGGATGCACTTGCGCTGGTCTATAACGTGCACGAACCTGGCCTTGCCCATGATGGCACCGTCCTCGCAGGCCTTGAGGCACTTGCCGCAGCCCGTGCACTTGCTCACGAGAATGTGGTACGTTTGGAAGGCGGGGCAACCGCCAGAGGGGCAGCTCTTCTTGGTGATGTGTGCCTCAATCTCGGGCCCAAAGAGGTCGAGCGCCTGCAGCACGGCGCCGGCCAAGGCACGCCCTTCTCCGCAGAGCGCCTGGACCTTCATGGTGGGGCACAGGTCGCGCAGCAGCGCGATGTCTCCCGCCTTGCCCTTCTTGGCGCACACGTCGCCCAGGATGGTGACGACCTGATACCCGCCCTCGTGGCCAAACGTGCACGTGCAATCCGTTGCGGTGCGGAGCTCCTCGCATACGTCCAAGAGACCGTGTGCCATGCAGTCGGTCTGTGCGAAGACGCTCAGCTCGGTAGCGGTAACCTCAAGCTCGTCACCAAAGTGGTCGGGCGTCACGAACATGGCCATGGGATAGGCGAACCATACGGCCTTGAGCTCGGACGCATCCACGCTCAAGCCTTCGAGCAAGGCAGCGGTCGTGGTCGTCGCCGGTTGAATGGTGTACTTCATTGGCTCCCCCTCCCTTAGTATTCGTTCCACAGACGCGGCTTGGTAATCTGCAGGCGCAAGTCGCACTGCAGGCAGCGAGCCGCCTCGCACTTGGCCTCGTCCTCGGTAAACGGGCACTCAAACGGCTCGAAGTTGTTCTTGCGCTCGTTACCGGGCGTAAACTCGGGCAACACCGCAGGCGTGTAGAACTCCGCGGGTGCCTTGCCCAGCTCGGGATCCGCAGGCTCGGGATCGAGAAGTTCGGCTGTGATGTCTCCATCGCCGCCCAAGAAGCGGTCGATTGCGCTCGCTGCCTCGCGACCCTCGGCAATGGCGGCTATCACGGATTTGGTGCCGGTAACCACGTCGCCAGCCGCAAAGACGCCCTCGGCGCTCGTGGCATGGTTGCCGTCTGCCACCACATACGGGCCATGCGTGAGCTCAAGGCCAAAGCCCATGGTGTCCTCGGGCTTTTGGCCAACGCCAAAGATCACGTAATCGGCCGGAAGCGTGAGCTCGCCGCCCTCCACCAGCTCCGTTACCGCGCGATGGTCCTCATCGAAGTAGAACTTCGCGATCTTGTGGATGGTCATGGAGCCAACCTTGCCCGTGCCATCGTCGTTGATGGACGTGAAGGCGTAGGCATCGTGCAGCACGACGCCCTCTTCGGCCGCTTCCTCGCGCTCCTCTGGGGTGGAGGTCATAACGGCCTCCGCCTCCAAACAGGCTACGTCCACACTCGCGGCTCCCAGGCGAACTGCGGTACGGGCGCAGTCATACGCCACGTTGCCACCGCCGAGCACGACCACGCGGCCGCCCTCGACCGGCTGCGGGTTGCCCTCGCGCGCCGCCTTAAGAAACTCGGTGTTCACGTACACGTTCTTGAGGTCGTGTCCCTTCATGGGAAGCACGTTGCCCTGGAAGGTGCCCACGGTCACCAGCACGGCATCAAAGCCCTGGCCAAGCAATGCCTGCACGTCCTTCACGCGCTCGTTGCACACGAGCTCGATGCGCGGCTCGGGGTCGTTGCCTTGGCTTATTTCCAGAATGGTCGCAACTTCCTTGTCCACGATCTCGTCGGGCAGACGATAGGCGGGTATGCCATAGCGCATCTGTCCGCCCACCTTGGCATTCGCCTCGAACACCGTGACCTTGTGGCCCTTCTCGGCAAGGAACAGCGCAGCGGTAAGACCGCCGGGGCCGGCGCCCACCACGGCAACCTTCTTGCCCGTAAGCGGTTCGTGGCGCACGCGCTCCTTCCACTCGCCCGTGTCGCGCACCGCCGCGGCACGCTTAAGACGACAAATGGAGACCGGCTCCTGCAGGTAGTTGCGCTTGCACTCACCCTGGCAGTTGTGCGTGCAAATGGTACCGAGCGTCTCGGGGAACGGCACCTTCTCGCGCACGACGGCTGTGGCCTTCTCCCACTCGCCTGCCTTCACATAGCGCAGGTAGCGAGGGATGTCGATGTGTGCCGGGCAACCAGAGCGGCACGGCACCACGTTGTCCTCGCGGCTGCGGTCGTCGCGGAACATCCCCAGCGCGTCCACGATTGAGCCGGTGGGGCACACCTCCACGCAGGCGCCACAGAAGCGGCAGCCGGCCTCTTGCAGAGAGTTGCCCTTAATGGCCACACGCATGGCACCGTCCTCGCCACGCACAAAGCCAATGGCGCCTACGCCGCGCAGACCCTCGCACGCCCGCACGCAACGGCCACAACGAATGCAGCGCGTGAACATGTGCGTGATGATGGGGTTGGAATCGTCGGTGGGTACCGTGCGTCCCTTGCAACGCCAGCGCTGCGGCGAGACACCCATGTATTGGTACATGGATTGCAGCTCGCAAACACCGTACTTGGGACACCCCGTGCAGTCCGCCGGATGCGTGGCAAGAATGAGTTCCATGGCCATGCGGCGCACCTTGTTGGCACGCTCGCCGTTGATGGAGACCTTCATCCCCTCCTCGGCCTGAGTCATGCAGGCGCGAACCGGCTCATCCTCGCCATCCACCTCGACCATGCAGAGGCCACATCCCCCGAGTGGCTCCAGGTCGGGGTGGCCGCACAGATGCGGCAGGAAGATGCCCGCAGCAAGGCAAGCCTGGAGGATCGACTGACCCTCCTGCGCCTCGATCTGGCGACCGTCGATCGACAGCTTCATGTGCTTCCTCTCCTCTCCGTTGAACAAACGCAAAAAACCACCCTCTACTATGGACAACTCCTTGGCAAAGCAACAGGTGCCGCAGCACCAACCCTTGGTTTGTCGTCGCAAGATTTATGTGCGCACGCACAAGGTGAGACGTGACCGATTTGTGACAACTATCTTGCAGTTGTACGCAGGAATTCGTGCCAAGGGTCATCGTATGCTTCCCTTGCCAGTCACAACAAAGGAGGCACACCATGAAGCACGCCAAGACCGTTGCGTCGCTTACGTTTGGAACACTCATCGCAGGAGCCCTCTGCACCACACTGCTCACCGGATGCGGAAGTACCGCACAGAGCGCCGCAACCTCCCAAGCTGCCGACACCCCAGCAGAAACCATGAACGTGAGCACCGTTACCAACGCAGACGATGTCAGCCAAGACCTCAACGACATCGAAGCCACGAGCAACTACCCAAGTCTCTCGTCCTTTTGCGCCCAGACGATTGACGGCAAAGACTTTACTCAGGCCGACCTTGCCAAGGCCGACGTTACGGTTATCAACTTTTGGAGTCCGTTCTGCGGCTACTGCATAGAGGAGATGCCCCAGATAGCCGCCTGGGAGAAAACCCTGCCAAAGAACGTGCAGCTCATCACCGTATGCACCGATTACGACTCAGACCCTGTTTCCTCGGAGGAAATCCTGCGTGAGTGCGGGTTTGACGGCACGACCCTCGTCGCGGGAAGCGGCGACTATCAAGGTCTTATGGACGAGGTCGCGTTTCTTCCCACGACCCTCGTGGTCGACAGTTCCGGCAAGGTCGTGGGCAATGCGCTCGAGGGCATGGCAGAGGACGTGGCTCAAACCTTTGGCCAGATGGTGAACGAAGCCCTGCAGGCGCAGGGAAAGGCTTCCATCAATGCGTAACGTGCGAGAGGTGGATACACGGAACCAGCTCGCCACCCTGCGCCTGGCAATCCTGCTTGGCGCAGGGGCATCCGTAGTGCATGGCATCGCCAATGGTGAGCTACTGGTCGTATTGGCAAAGGGGATACGAATATGCTTGGAGTGCATAGGAATCGCGTAGCGCGAGCCGCAAACATGAAGCGCCATACTCGTCGCAGGATCACCCTGCAGGCCGTCACCGCCTGTCTCTCCAACGGCTATCTGCGCGCCTTCATGGACGGAAAGGTGTTCACCGGGCCAACCAAAGGTGTCTGCGTACCCTGGCTCAATTGCTATTCGTGTCCCGGAGCCATTGCGTCGTGCCCCGTCGGGTCCCTGCAAACCGTACTCGGAAGCAGGTCGCATGGCATCTCTTTCTATGTGATGGGCGTGCTCGTGCTCTTTGGCGTCGTCTTGGGCAGGCTCGTCTGCGGGTTCCTTTGTCCGTTCGGATTTATCCAAGACCTGTTGTATCGCATCCCGCTGCCAAAGATCGCCGTCCCACAACGAGTCGACCGAGTGCTTCGCCACCTCAAGTACGTCGTGGCAGTTCTCTTGGTGGTCGCCTTGCCCATGTTGATACGTGCCGCAACAGGCCAAGCTCCGCCCTTCTTCTGCATGTTTCTTTGCCCGGCAGGAACGCTCGAGGGCGCCTTGCCCCTCATCATCACCAATCCGCAGCTATTCTCCCAAGTGGGGGCCGTCTTTTGGTGGAAGGTGGCAGTGCTCACACTCGTGATTCTCTCCGCCATCTGCATTCAGCGCCCGTTCTGCAAGTACCTGTGCCCACTCGGTGCCTTCTACGGCCTCTTCAATCGCATAAGCATGTATCAGATGCAGGTAAACAAACAAACCTGCTCTTCCTGCTCTCACTGCGAAGGCGTTTGTCCCATGGGACTCGACCCCAGCAACGACATAAATAGTCCCGAGTGCATTCGCTGCGGAAACTGCAAGGCGGCATGTCCCACGTCCTCCATTGTCGCAGGTTTTGAACTGCGCGCTCGCGAAGCCCTCAAGCAGTATGCTATACTCGCATGCCATAGAGATACGTGGGCCGCACACGCTCCAGCAGAGAAGGGATGCGGGATGAGGATTCACAGCAAGACGGCGTCAATCATATGGAAGATCGTGCTCTTGGCCTTTGGCACATATGGCCTGCTCGATGGCGCAGGCATACTGGCAGGCGCATACAACCAAAGCTTCCCTCACATGTTCACCAACGTGTCGAATCTGTTTGCCTGGGTGTACTTTCTTCTTGCTGTCGTATGGCTCGCCAAGAACCGCAAGGATGAGAACGCAACGACATTCGCACCCGTGGCAAAGTACACGGCCACCGTATCCCTGCTCACAACCATGCTCATCGCACACTTCATGCTCTTCGACGCCATGTTCCAAAACGGGCACATCGTACTGCACCTCGTGGCACTGCATTACGTCGTGCCGCTCATGACGCTTTTGGATTGGCTGCTCTTCGATGAGAAGGGACGGATGCCCGCTTGGGGACCATTCGCTTGGATATCCCTCATTCTGGCCTATCTTGCCATCGTGATGGTAGGCGTAGGCGCGTTTGGCTTGAATATGGGCGGTGGCACCACCGCCGACGTCACCGCATATCCCTACACGTTCCTGGATCCGGCAATCTCTGGTGTGGGTGGTGTTGCAGTCTTCTGCTGCGGCATGACCGCAGCCATCCTTGTACTGGGTTACTTGCTCTTTGGCGTCGATCGGCTGCTTGCAAGAATCTCCAAAGGCTAGGATTGGACCCAATCAACCGTCATTCCACAACACGCATCGCTTCCCAACCGCGCTGGAAGGCTGCCGTAATGTCGTCTGCGGTCTTGCGACGCTCGTCGTCCGTAAGAACCGACGAGAACGTGATTCCGGCCATGGAGCGGATGATAGCATAGAATTTGAGCCGCTGCTCTATCCGCTCAATTGCCTGGTCGTCACATGTGCCGTAGTACTCCCGCACGAAGACGTGCCACACATGGGCAAGCAGCTCGTTCGACATGCCAGTGTACAGCTCGGCCGCACCTGGTCGCGATGCCACGAGGCACATGAGCTGATACGATCCCAGCAAATCGATGATGGGGTCCCCCGCCGAGGCATCTCCCATGTCTATGAGCAACAGCTCGTCATCATCCGTCACCATGATGTTTGCTGGGTGGAAGTCGCCGTGCACAAACGTGTTCTGCTTTGGAATCGAATCGACGAGCGCACGCACCTTGGCGATGATTTCCGGCGCATAGTACCCGCTCTTCTCCGAAACATCGACCCAGGCATGGAGTCCCAAGCGCGCGTCGGGCAGTTCCCCCTCCTCGAACTCCGTGGCATGCAGCTGTTTGAGCATTTGTGCCATGCGCTTGGCGTACTCGTCCGCCCGTTTGGGGCTCTTCGCAACGGTCTCGCCCAGCGTGAGAGCATCAACCAACTCGTATACGATGCCGTAACTATCGCCCACCGCAACCATGTCGAACGAGATGGCAGAGGGAATGCCCAGTATGAGGGCCTTTCGTGCCACCTCCTTCTCCTGTGCAATTTTCTGCGGAGGGTTGGTAAGCGGATTGTACACTTTGAGCACTTGCTCATTGTTGAGGCGATATACCCATCCGTTGGCACCGGCACCAATTTGCTTCAGACCGTCAAGCGAGATTAATCGAAGTCGCTTGCGCACTTCCATGAGCTGGGTAAATCCAGTTAACTCGAACACCTCGTACACCTCTGACGAGACGTTGTCCACACAAACGCTCACACCCCGCTTTACCATCCGAATAATGGCACGCAACCCCGCGCTCGAGATGTACGACAGCTCAGAGGCGTCAAGCACAAGCCGCTGCGCACCCGTCTCCCTAAGCCTGTGTTCAATACGTTCCTGCACGGCGTCCGCATTCGCGGCGTCAACACGTTCTCCCAGCTGGAAGATGACCTCATCGTTTTGCATGGTAACGCCCATTCGTTATGCCCCGGCAATGATAATACGTTCCTGAGGCTTAGCGTATTCGCTGGGAACCTGATGGTCGCACTTCTCCACCAGATAGCTCACGATGGCCTCATAGTCGAAGCAGAATGTGACAGGTGCTTTTGCATCCGCCGCCTCCTTGAAGGCGTGATAGGTGTCACCACCCGCGCAGAAAAAGCTAGCCGTGGCAATCGAATAGGTCTCCCCTTTGTCGAATCCACGTCCCGCGACATCCGTAATGGTAACGCGGGAACCCGGGGAAGCCGGTGAGGCATAGGTTGAGTCTGGATACGTTGGACCCTCTTCGTACGGAATGGACACGTCGAGTTCAAAGGTGATGCCAGACACCTGCGGAAACGCGCCAAGGGCTTGCCCCTTGCCAACGGCCTGACATGCCGCCTCAAGCGCCTCGAGCAACTGGGCACCCGTCACCTCAACAACCGCAAGATCGTTGGAGAACGGCATCACCGTCTTGATGATGGCCAGCGAAATGTCACCAGGCTCGACTGACGTGCGTATGCTGCCACCGCCGAGTATGCTCGCATCAACTTCCTTGCCCAACTCGGTAGAAGCCGTCCAGCGAAACGCATCTGTGCAAAAATCGCCGAGGTTCGTCTCCTCCGTACGCACACCCGGCTCACGCTCGCCGTTCAAGAGGAACGAGGTCGATCCCAGCACCACAGCCAGCTCGGATTCCACGCGATCGTTCTCTTTGTCGATGATGGCTTTTACCGATTCGTCGATGCCATCGAAGGTTCCCGCGGCAACAAGCTCCTCGTTGGGCGCACCCTCGTCGATGACCACCACGCCAATGTTATGCATATAGCAGCCCGTCTCCACCAAGAGCGTGCCGGCGACCTCCTCCTCAACCTTCTGATGGTCATGCCCATCGATGAACAGGTCAATACCATCCACCTGTTCGAGCACGGTCCTGCTCGTACCACTCTTCACTTCGTCGTTACCAAGATGCCCCACGCACACAACGAGGTCGCAGCCCTTACCACGCAGTTCCTCCACCTGTGCCTTTGCCACGTCGTAGAGCTCCTCGTCGCGAGAGAACTTGAAGGACTCCACATTCTTGGGGTTAGCCGTCGTCACGGTCGCAGGTGTCGTAAGGCCAAAGAAGCCGACCTTCGTACCGCTTTGGAGCTCGACGACCTTGTTGGCTGCAAAGCGTAGCTTACCCGATTCCTTTTCGAAGACGTTGGCCGAGAGGAAGGGAAACTTCGCCGCACTCTCATTGGCGGCAAGCGCATCGGTGCCCCAGTCAAACTCGTGGTTGCCAACTGTCATGAGGTCGTATCCACAGGCGTTCATAAAGGCTATTGCGGACGTGCCCTTCGAGGTGTCAACAAGCGGCATACCCTGCGTGGCATCGCCTGCGTCCACAAGCAGCACCTCATAACCCTTCTTCTCCCACTCCGCCTTTAGTGCCGGGACCGCCGCCATGCTGAAGTTGCCCTCTGCGCTATCGGTTCCCTCAACTGCCACGTCATGACCATGGGTGTCGTTGGTGTGTATGATGGCCAGCAGAGGCGTCGCGCCAGCCGCTCCACCAGCGCTCGCAGATGCTCCATCGGTCTTGTTCTCGTCGGTCGTCGCCTGCGCACAAGCCGCAAGTGCCGCCGAGGCGCTCAGCAGGCCAAGGCCTCTTATGAAGTTCCGGCGCGTTACTTTGGCATGGATGGCGTCAAGCATCGTCTGTCCTCCCGTCACATACGCGAGCGACAAGAGCGTACCAACGCTCGTCACCCGTGTGAATCCCCTACCCCCAAGCGCAGGCATGTATCAAGCCGCGCACCTGCTGTCATCTTACACGCTTGATAACGTACTGAACAACCCTAGCCAAGGCTCCTCGCCGCCAGCCGAGCAATCCGCTTCGCGAGTGCCATGATGGTGAGCATGGGTGGGTTGCCCATCGCACGCGGAAAGAGGCTGGCATCCGCAAGGTAGAGATTGGCTGGCAAGCTGGCATGATGAAGGCTCACCGCCTCATCCTTCGTAAGCGTGTCTGGAGTACCTTGTTTCGCCGGATCTTGAGATTGGGCGTGAGCTCGGCTGCCGCAATCGTAAGCGGACGGGCGCACACCACCCACCGTTTTACCTGCTCGGGATGCGAGAGTTGCTCGTTCATCGTCCGAACGGCCGCATCGAGTGCGGCGTAGTCAACATCCGCTTCCCCATGTTCCACGGCAACGAGCGTCTCGTCTTCTAGCCACAGGAGAGCACTCACGTACGGGCGCCCATCAGCCACCATCATGGCCTCGCTCACGCCTGCAATCCCCTTGAGCAACACCTCGACTCTCTGCGGAGCAATGTTCTTGCCGTATGAGGTAACAAGGATCTCCTTTTGACGCACGTTGAGCACCAGATTGTGCTCAGGAGACCACGACCCTAGGTCGCCTGTGCAAAACCATCCGTCTTCGTCCACGGCCGGTTCGTCCATGCCGTCGTAGCGCTGCGTTACCTGCGGGCCGCGTACGTACACGAGTCCCTCGTCGTCCAGACTGACCTCCGTGCTGGGCAACAGCTGCCCTACGCTACCAAGCCCGTTGTTTCCCAGCGGCGTGCCGTGCGAATTCGAGCATGCCGTGCGTTCCGCGCACATTTACGCTCCAAAAACGTTCCGCAGGCTGGTTGACGCCACTTACTCAGTGCGCGCGCACGCTTTCTCGAGTTCGCTAATCACGATCTGCAACGCCTTAACGCGCGCATAGCGCTTGTCGACCGATTCGAGTACATGCCATGGCGCAAAGCGCGTATTGGTCCTTCTGAGCATGTCATTGACGGCAACTTCGTACTGGTCCCACTTCTCGCGATTGCGCCAGTCCTCGTCGGTGATCTTCCACTGCTTGGCAGGCGTATTCTGGCGATCGGTAAAGCGCTCGAGTTGCGTTTTTGCATCGATTTGAACCCAGAACTTGATAACGACGGTGCCTGCGTCCACCAGCTCCTTCTCGAACTCGTTGATTTCGTTGAACGCACGACGCCATTCGTTCTCGGTGCAAAAGCCCTCAATGCGCTCCACCATCACACGGCCGTACCACGTACGATCGAAGACGGCGATGTGCCCGCTCTTGGGAAGACGCCGCCAAAAGCGCCACAGATAGTGACGCGCGAGTTCGTGCGGTTCTGGGCTGGCTATGGGATGCACCCGATACCCACGCGGGTCGAGTGCAGACGTAACGCGCTTGATGTTGCCGCCCTTGCCTGCCGCATCCCAGCCTTCGTATGCGATGACCACGGGAATGCGCTTGCGGTACACCGTGTTGTGCAGCTCGCTCAGGCGCAGCCTCAAGTCCCTGAGCTCCTTTCGATACGCATCCTCGTCCATGGCCTTGTCCAGCGGAATGTCCGCCAGAGGAACATACCTGTTGAGGGCAAACACGTTCTGGCGCAGCGGGGCGGCAATGCCACGGTTGTGTATTGCCACGTCGATGCCCATGTTGAGGAACTTGAGGACTTGCAGTGCGGCCCAGCTCCGACTCTTTGAGTCGATGATGTACCATGGCGCGCTGGACCTGTTCGTGTCACGCAAGTACCGATCGTATACCTGCAGGCACTTGTCGTAGGAATCGTTCTCCC
>JAFWLX010000076.1 GCA_017510875.1 Atopobiaceae bacterium
GCCCCACTCGTTGGTGGTGCTTTTGGTTTGTGCCACCTGCAGGGCTTCCTCGCGCAGGGCATCCCAGTTTGGCTGCTCAAGAAGCCCATCGGCATAGGGGATGCCCTTGGCCCTGACCTCGCCAAGGCGGCTACGCAAACGCAGGCTGTCCATTGCGCCAAGCACCGCACCATCAATCTGCTCGATGAGGTTGGTCGGATGGCCAGCGCGCACCGTTGTGGCGTCTATCCCCTGCTCCTCCACACGCCGGAGCACATAGTCTTTGGCCTCTTGGGGCACCGCATCGTTTTTGCAGAAGCCCTCGTAGAGCGTGTACGAGAAACGCTCGCCAAACGAGCTGTTGTCAAGGCCGCCGTCAGTGTACTGCCCCAGGCCCACGATAAGGGCCACCTTGTTCTTGGGCAGACCGCCATCTGCCAGCGCGCCAAGCGCCATGGTATGCCAGAGGCACTGGTCAAAGGCCTCGCCCACAAGCATGGGATGCAGCCCATAGTTGTGGGTGCCAAAGACCTGCGATGGCACCTGCGCAACCGTGTCTGCCGGCGTAGAGAACTCAGACGACCCCAGTACCAGGAGGGAGTCGTCGCGCAGGCAGGCGCGCAAGAACTCGACGCTAGACGACTTGGCACCCGAGTACACATAGCCATAGTCGATGGTGTCGTCATGGGCCGACTGCGGCGGCAAGAGCACAAAGGTGCCCAGCACCACAAGCGCCGCCACAGCTATGCCCGCCAGCATGGCATAGAGCCTCTGCCAGGTAGTATGTGCGCTTCTCGTCTGCACGCCTGCACCCACCGCCTAGAGACGCTCTTTCACACGGGCGATGATCTTGTTGACGGTGTTCATCTCCTCGCGGTCAAGCTCGGTAGGCGCAATGGAGACGCCAAACTCGTCCTCCAAGGCAGCCAAGAGCTCGATTGCAGCCATGGAGTCAAAGAACTCTTCCTCAAACAGGTCAAGGTCAAGGTCTTCGGCAACCTCGTCCTCGCCAGAGATGTCCACCACCAGATCGATGATTCTTCTATCGATGTTGCTCATGCTCATCCCTCTTCTTTCTTATGTGCCAGCCAGCAGCCGCTAGCCAAACACGTATCCTCCAAACAGTGCAAAGCCAAAGAACACAGCAATCATGGTGATTGCCCATGAGACCACCTTAAACCACCGCTCGCGGCGATGCTTTTTGTAGAAGCTCGATTTCTGCTGGAAAACGTGATAGCCCGCCAGCAAGAGTCCATGGTAGATACCATAGACAATGTAGTCCAGCGTTATGCCGTGCCACACGCCCATAAGCGTCATGTTAAGCATGAAGCCCACACACGCGCAGCTCACACGGTCGGAGAAGAGCTTGCGACCCAACGCAAAGCGCGTGAAGCGCATGAACACAAAGTCGCGAAGCCAGGTGGAAAGCGTAATATGCCAGCGATCCCAGAACTCCTTGATATCGGTGGCAAGAAACGGCAGATGGAAGTTGCGCGGCACCTGGATGCCCAGCACCAGACCCACGCCCATAGCCATGTATGAATAGCCCGCAAAGTCAAAGAACAGGTCAAGTCCATAGAAGAACGCCTGTGCAAGTCAAGCGAGCACAGGAAGCTTGGCAACGGTTGGCACAAACCACAGCGCCCATTGGGCCAAAGACGCGGCCACAAACTTATAGGCAGCGCCTACCACAAACCACCCGATGCCACGGTAGAGACGGTCGGCATAGGTGTCACGCGTTAGGGGCATGCGAATGTCGTCTACAAAGGCGCGGCTGCGCAGAATGGGACCCGAGGTAAAGGTGGGAAAGAAGGCAAGGAAGTATAGGTACTCGAAGGGGCCCATATCGTCTATGAGCCCGTCTCGCACCTCAATGAGCACCTGCACGGCCTTGAACGTGATATACGAGATGCCCAAAAAGCCCGGAAAGTCTGGGGCAAACAGCACGCCCACCTTATAGAGGGCAAGGGGTGCAATCTGTACGGCCAGCGCCACACGATAGAGCGCAAGCGCGTGCGGGTCCTTTCGCTCAAAGAGACCACGCACCCACTGGTACAGGAAGAGCGAGGCTATGATATAGCAGCTGGCATAGAGCAGTGACGGTACCGAGCGAAAGAAGAGCAGGTAGAGCATTACAAGCGACGCCAAGCAACCGTAGCGCGCAAGGGCAAGAGACCTGCCGCGAAGGCCAAGCGCCGCAGCAACCATTGCCAGGGGCGCAAGAATCACAAAGAATGCCGGTTCGCCGTAAAACTCCACGATGCCCTACCTTTACGCCCCAATAAGAGCCGCAAGGGCCTTGCGATCCGCCTTGCCATTCTGATTGAGCGGCATGACATCCAGATACTTGAACGAGCGTGGAATCATGTAGGTGGGCAGACTGTCCCTCACCTGGGCCTTGATCTGCCGTGTCAGCGCCAGGCCTTGCTCTGTTGCCTCGTCTGCCGCAACCACGCAGGCGCACAGATGGTGAATTTGCCCGTCGCGCCACACAGGGATGACGCAGGCGGCCTGCACAAGCGGCAGCGCACACAGGCACGACTCTATGTCGCCCAGCTCGATGCGGTATCCGTGCAGCTTTATCTGCAGGTCAAGCCTACCGTGGAAGTAGTAGAGCCCACTTGGAGAGAGCGTGACCTCGTCTCCGGTGCGATACGACTTGCGCCCCTTGGCCACCTGGGGCGGGCAGGAGCGGAAGGCCGCCTCGGTAAGGTCGGGCCTACCCCAATAGCCCTTGGCAACGGTATGTCCCACAATAAAGAGCTCGCCTGCCTCACCTGTGGGTTTGGGCTCAAGCGTCTGCGGGTCAAGAACCACTAGCTTTACGCCAGGCATGGCGTAGCCAATGGGCAGGGGCTTGTCGTCAACCAGCATGTCGTCTGTTATCTCGCAGAGCGAGACAAAGTCGGTCGACTCGGTTGGGCCATAGCCGTTATATACATGTACCTGCGGAAAGCGCCGCTTTGCCTCACGTACCGTGGAAGGGCGAAGGGTCTCGCCCACAAACAGCATGCGACGAAGACGCGGCAGAAGGTTTGCGTCAAACGAGGCGTCTGCCAGGCATTGGTCAAGGAAGGACGGGGTTGAGACCCAGTCGGTCATGCCACTCTTGCCAAGCGCCTCAAAGGTGCGTGCCAGGCTTGCCTCTGCCTCTTCCTCAAGCGCAAAGCAGGTGTCGCCATGCGCGGGACCGTTAACCAGATCGCTCACGCTAAGGTCAAACGAGTAGGCTGCGCGGTTGAACCAGACTCTTGGCCCTTCTTCAGGAAAGGCGTAGTCCTGGTCCATCCACTCAAGAAAACCGTCCACGCACTCGCTCGAGACCTCAACGCCCTTGGGTGCGCCCGTGGAGCCTGAGGTAAAGAGCAGGTAGAACGTATCGTCCGGCGTTTTGCCCGGAAGGTCCGCAACCTGCTTGGACGTGACAGGACGCTGGTAGATGTCATCGAGCTCTGCAACGCGCACAACTCGTGGTGCGCCGCCTGGCAGGCTCTCCCAGTCAATCACACCGACACTGGTGTCAATGACCAAGGTCTCCCCCACCTGCTCGATGATGTTGGAAACACGATCTGCGGGATAGACGGTGTCGATGGGCACATAGGGATGGCCAGATTTTGCACAGGCCAAAATGCCCACCAACATGTGGGGAGCCTTGTGCCCGTAGAGTATGACCGGTGCCCCTGCCACAACGTGAGCAGGGTCATCCAGCCACACGGCCAGAGCGTTTGAGCGCTCGCGAAGCTGTGCGTACGTTAGGTGCTCGTCGGCACTGTTGAAAAAGACGTCACGGTCTGGCGCTAGGTCGGCCTGGCGGTCAACCGCGTCAACAAACTGACTGCCAAACAAGGCTCTTCCCTACTCGTTGATGACGGGCATGTCGTCGCCGTAGCAGTTGTCCTGCTCGTCCTTTGATCCGCCGCAGCCCGCAAGCGCCAGCGTGCCAAACGCAAGCGCAATCACCAGCAAGGCGGAGAGAAGGGTATTGAGGCGAGAAGAAAGGCCGGTGGCCTTAGAAGAAGTGTTCATGATGCTCCATTCCAGCGCCCGCGCAGCTTTGAGGGCACGCGCGATCGCATTGCAAGAATCGTGGTTCGTATATGCTTACCCATGTTAGCCAAAGTGTAACGCAAGGGGTATGGCAAGTGTGTAAAACCCTTGGTAAGGCCAAAACATGGGTTACTGGCCACGGGCAGGCTTAGGCGGTGGCCCTCGGGGCTTCGCTTCGGCTAAGCGCTCCGCCCTTACGGCGCGGCAGCTGCGGA
>JAFWLX010000077.1 GCA_017510875.1 Atopobiaceae bacterium
CCGCAAGCTCTAGCGGCTCGGGCGGCGGCGCCTCCGGTGGAGGCGGTGGAGGCGGTGGAGGTGGCGGTGGCGGCGCCTACTAACGCAGCCAAGCACACGAGTGCCAAGGGCGGGCGGAATCACATGGGTTCCGCCCGCCCTTTTCGACGAGGGATGGCTCCACCGCCACCTGCCACGGGGACGGAGGCGTTGGCATGCTCGCCCGTGGAAAAGGGACCGTCCCCCAGTCCACGGACACCAAAGCCCAAAAGCAGCCCTAGCGCTCGCACTTCCAGAAGTGAGCCGAGTAGGGCGCGACCTCGCTGCCGCCGCCAAAGTCGTGGTCGTCGCCGGTAATGAGGTCGATAGCGCGGCCACAGCCGGCGTCAAAGTGGAAGACGTAGGGCTCGTCCGACGAATTGATGGCCACGATCACGCGCTCGTTATCGCTCTTGCGTTCAAAGAGCAGCTGCTTGGGGCTCACCATGATCTCGCGATAACTGCCCCAGCACAGCGCCTCGCTCTCGCGCTTGGCATGGGCAAGGGCGCTAATGTAGTTGGTCAGCCTGTTCCACTCGGGAGCGTCAAGCGCGGGGCGAAGCTCGTGATCGCCGTAGTGCTGCTCGCCCTCGATGCCCCACTCGCTGCCATAGTAGATGCAGGGCACTCCGCACATGCCAAAGAGGATGCCGTACAGCGGCGTAAGGTGACGCCTGTTGTCAACCTTGGTGGCAATGCGCGGCACGTCGTGATTGTCGGCAAAGTTGAGCAGGTGGCAGTCGGTGTAGAGGTCCCAAGGGTCGCTGCCGCTCTGACGCTTGAGGGCGTAGGCCACCTCGTGCATGTTGTCGGAGTTCATGGACGACCACAGGCCCTTGTATACCTCGTAGTTGGTGACTGTGTCGCAGGCCTCCTCGCCCATCCACCTGTTGTAGTCACCAAACATGGTCTCGCCCAGAAGCAGGAACTTCTGCCCGCGTTTCTCAGAAAGATGGTTGGCAAGCTCGCGCAGATAGACCAAGAAGCCCGGGTCAAGGCAATAGGCAACGTCCAGGCGCAGGCCATCGATGTCAAACTCGCTCTCCCAAGTCTTTATGACGTCGGCGCAGTAGGAGTTGAGGTCAAAGTTGTTGTGGTTGAGCTTCACCAAGTAGGGCACGCCCGCCCAGGTCTCGTACGAGAAGCCGTCGCCGTACTCGTTGTTGCCGCTCCAGTTGATGTTGAACCAACCCGAGCACTCGGACCCTCCCCTGCTCTCAAGCACGTCTTGGAAGGCGGGGAACTTACGGCCCACATGGTTGAAGACGCCATCGAGCAGCACCCTAATGCCCGCCTCGTGGAAGGCGTCAACCACGCGACGCAGGTCATCGTTGGTGCCCAGGCGGCAGTCAACGGTAAGGTAATCGGTGGTGTCGTAGCCATGCGAGATGCTCTGGAACACCGGGTTGAGAATGACGCAGGTGGCGCCAAGCTTCTTGATGTGATCGATCCAACCATCATCGATGAGCTTAAGAATGCGGTGCTCAAGCACGCCATCGTTCTCGTAGGGGGCGCCGCACAGGCCAAGCGGGTAGATCTGATAGAACACGGAATTCTCGAACCAGGACATAGGTCCTCCTCGTTTCCGGAGGTTTGCAAGTTGTACCAAGGATAGCGTAAAGTGCCGCGCGCGCATCTGGGAAGCGCGGATTGGGGGGGTGAACACCCGTGTCCACAGGCAGACCAACAGAGCGTAAACGAAAAACCCGTCCCCGTGTTCACGTGCACAGCAAGCTGGAGCCCCTTCTTTGCAGGGTGATACTTTGGCGGGGTTCCTAGAATCGACCTGAACTTATCGGAATCGTTGGATTCTTCTCCCGCTCAGGTCGATTCTAGGAACCCCGGTCCCATACTCGCATGGGATGAGGGCAGGGACAGCCCTCATGTTGCCCCATTACACCTATCCCTTCGCTAAAAAAAGGGGCCCGGGACGACCGTAGTCGTCCCGGGCAAAGGGAGGGAGGGACCGCATCAAAGAGTTGGGCTACTCCTCGACGGGCTTCTTCCAGAAGGACAGAATCAGTGCGCCAACCACAGAACCCACGAGGATGGCAACGATCCACATGAAGGGGTTGCCGATGACGGGCAGCACCCAAGCGCCACCGTGAGGAGCGGGGCTGTAGCAACCAAAGGCGGCGGACATGGCACCAGCAATGGCAGAGCCAATTACGCAGGTGGGAATCACATGGCCGGGGTCAGCGGCTGCAAAGGGGATGGCACCCTCGGAGATGAAGGACAGACCCATGATGTAGTTGACAAGGCCGGCATCGCGATCCTGCTTGGTCCACTTGTTCTTGAAGAAGGTGGTGGAAAGCGCGATTACCAGAGGAGGAACCATGCCGCCAGCCATGCAGGCAGCCATGACAACCTGGCCGGGGCCACCAAGGGCGGCGTCAGCAAGCAGGCCGGTGGAGAAGACGTAGGAGGCCTTGTTGAAGGGGCCACCGAAGTCGATGGACATCATGCCGCCGACGATGGCGCCGAGCAGAACGATGTTTGCGCCGGTCATGGAGCCAAGGAAGCCGTTGATGGCGGAGTTGATGGCACCAAAGATCGGGTTGAGGACGTACATGACAATACCGGTGGCAAGAATGCCCAGCACAGGATAGAGCAGGATGGGCTTAATGCCTTCAAGTGACTCGGGCAGAGCCTCGCAGAGCTTCTTGATGATGTTGGTCAGGTAACCTGCGATAAAGCCAGCGGCCAGAGCGGCAAGGAAGCCACCGGATACGCACTCCACGTCAAAGTTGGGAGCAGAGGCAAGGAAGGCCAAGCTGATGCCGCTCTTGGCCATAAGGCCGCCTACCACACCAGGGGCAAGGCCCGGACGGTCGGCGATGGACATGGCAATGTAGCCGGCCAGGATGGGCAGCATCATGCCAAAGGCTTCCTCGCCCACCTTCTTGAAGAGGGCGGCGATGAAGGTGCCGGAACCGTAGACGCCGGTACCAGCGTTGCCCATGTCAAAGAGGAACGCAAGGGCGGTCAGGATGCCGCCACCAATGACGAACGGCAGCATGTGGCTGACGCCGTTCATGAGGTGCTTGTAGATCTGGGAGCCCAGGGACTCAGTCTCGGCAGCAGCGCCGGCCTCTACCACGGTGCCCTCCTGCACGGGAGCCTCATGGTTGAGAATGATGTTGATCAGGCGCTCGGGATCGTTGATGCCCGCAGAGACGTTGGTGGAGTACACCTGCTTGCCCGCAAAGCGTGCGCGGTCAACGTTCTTGTCGGCGGCAATGATGATGCCCTCGCAGTGTGCAATCTCCTCGGCGGTGAGGACGTTCTTGGCGCCCGCGGAACCCTGGGTCTCGGCCTTGAGCGTGAAGCCCATCTCGGCGGCCTTCTTCTCGAGGTTCTCGGCGGCCATGTAGGTGTGAGCGATGCCGGTGGGGCAGGCGGTGATGGCCAGGATCTTGGGCCAGCCGTCATCGCTTGCGGCGCGGGCGGCTGCCTGCGCTGCGGCCTTCTGCGACTGCTCGGCGTCGCGGGCGGCCTCGGCGTCGTCAATGATCTTCAAGAACTCGGAAGCGTTCTTGGCGCCACGCAGAGCGTTGGCAAAGTCGGCGTGCATGAGCAGCGCAGAGAGCTTGGCCAGCATCTCAAGATGCGTGTTGGCCTCGCCCTCGGGAGCGGCGATCATGAACATGAGGTCGGCCGGCTGACCATCGGGGGCATTCCAGTCAACGCCACCCGGCACGGTCATGGCAGCAAGGCCGGGCTGCTTGACGGCAGCAACCTTGGCATGCGGGATGGCAATGCCGTCACCCACGGCAGTTGAGAACTCCTTCTCGCGTGCAAGAATGCCCTTCTTGTAGCCCGCCGGATCGTTGATGTTGCCGCTTGCGTCTTGCAGGGCAACAAGCTGATCGATGGCATCCATCTGGCTGGTGGCGGACGCGCCAACCTTGATGCCCTCCGGCTTGAGCAGGTCTGTAATCTTCATCTACTGCTCCCCTTTCCTTTCCTTTCCTTCCCCGCTTCTTGTAAAGACGTGCTATGGTCTCCTGGCAGATCTGTCAGGTGGTACCCATCTGTCACAGAGGTAAATCGCCCATTACCTCTATGACATTACCAGTGTCGTACAGTTGTTGGTCGTAAATGCGGTCAGTGACAACAATTGTGTCATTAAATTCGGCAAACGTGATAAGCGAGATGCTCTTGAACTTGCTTGAGTCGCACAGAATGTAGGGATGCTTGGTGTGAGCGATGCCCACGCGCTTGACGGATGCCTCCTCAAACTCGGGCGTCGTGAAGCCCGTATCGGGCGAAGCGCCATTGGTGCCCCAGAAGCCCACGGTAAAGTGATAGCGACGGAGAATGTCGGCAGTCTCTGCGCCTACCATGACCTCGGTGAGGGGCTTTGCCTCTCCACCCGTAAGCAGCGTACGGCAGCCCTTGGCCAGAAGCTTCTGCGCGTGAGGCAGCGAGTTGGTGAGGTAGGTTGCGTTTGTCTCGGTAAGAGCGTCCACCAGGCACTCGGTGGTGGTTCCACCGTCGATGAACACAAAGTCACCCGGCTGGATGAGCGTAGCCGCATACGCACCGATGGCACGCTTCTCCTCTACATGCAGCCCCTTGCGGCCGCTCATTGACTGGTCAACCATCACGTACTCGGATGACGAGACGCGCGTGGCGCCACCGTGCACCTTGCGCAGGCGACCCATGGCATCAAGGCGCCCAAGATCGCGGCGAATCGTAGACTCGGAGGCATCAAGCGCCTCCATCAGCTGGGCTACGGTCATAACACCCCGGCTGTTGACCAAGTTGGTGATCCGAGACCATCGCTCCTCAGCTATCACGTGTTTCACCCCTTACCGATAATGACTGGTTTTGCTTTGTTTTGACTCACTATAGCAGCTGCATGCGCTAAATGCAACCAGAATCCGTCATTAATTTGAGAATTTCTGCCAAATTTTTGGCAATTACAATCATCGTCAGTCAAACATCAGTCAGCACCTGTCATTGGTGACTGATTTTGACGGTACAGGGAGAGAAGGAGCGCGGATTGGGGGACCGTCCCTTTTTCCACGTTGGCGCACGAAAAGTGCTGTTCAACAGCAGCATCTTCCCGCCAACGTGGAAAAAGGGACGGTCCCCCAATCCACGCTCCCTTGTTACACCATCTGCTCGGGGTGGAAGACCTCGTCAAAGCGCTCGGC
>JAFWLX010000078.1 GCA_017510875.1 Atopobiaceae bacterium
AAACGCCGGGTCGCAGGTGATGGCGTCGTAGAGCGCGTCCTGCTCCGCACCGAAGCGGAAGAACTCGCGGGCGACCTCGACGAGGTCGTCGGGCATGCGCAGGTGCCCGGTGCGCTTGCGCCATGTGGCTGAGTATGCCGGCCACGGCGTTGACGTGTACGAGGTTGGTGATGGCCGTCAGGTGGGCAACATCATGTCTGCCATCTGGGAGGCCTATGAGGTCGCCCGCGGGTTGTGAGGGAGTCGTTCCTCCCTACTTCCAGGGCTCCTCGAGCGACAGCTCGAACGTTGCTTTTTCCGGAAGCGCGCGAATCAGAGCGGTGTCCACCTCGCTCAGGTGAGCAACGGGCATCACGCGATAGCCTTGCGACTGCTCCTGCCCGCTGTGAAGGATGGCAAACCAACCGTCCGCTATGCTGATGTCTCCGTTCTGCCAACCCTGTTGCTTCTCTGCCCCGTCGAAGGCGCCTTCCTTGAACTCGCAACAGTAGTCGAGACCCGAATCGCTGCCCTCAAGCGTGGTCGGCAGGCGATTCATGAGGTCGCGTGCAGCTTGCGTCTGGTTGAGAGGTGCCCTCACAACAACGTCGCCCGAGCGTATGACCAAGCGCGCTACGTTGTGCTCGTCAGGGTCGCTGAGTGCCGCACCAGCTGCTCTTAGCCGTTCCAGCAGTTCCGGAGACTTGTTCTCGTCTCCCGCCGCGGTAAAAATGCCCATGTCCTCGAGATGCAGCCAGCCAAGGAACGAATGCATGTAGGTATAGATAGCTCCGTCGTACACGCCCTTGGAACCCGAGCTCAGCAGAAGCGCAGCCTTCTTCAGCCTGCGAGGATAACCTGGCGCATAGATGCGGTGGATGGTACACGCGAGCTGCCCTGAGAGCCCGTGATAGTAGATCGGGCTTGCCAGTACGATCATGTCCGCCTCATCGAGTGCGGGGTAGATTTCCTGCATGTCATCCTTTTGCACGCAGGTCCGCGGAGCCTTGGTATGGCAGTACTCGCAGGCCAGGCATCCCGCAATCCTCATCCGGCAAACATCAAAGACGGTCACCTTGTGGCCAGCACTCTCCGCACCATCGCGGTAAGCGGCAACCATGACTGCCGTATTGCCTTTGGGACGAGGGCTTCCGTTGAGGATGATGATGTTCATTGCAGCTACTCCCTGCCGCTCGTTATGGTGATGCTTACGTCACCTTTGCCCAGAAGTTCCGCCATGCCTTCGGCTGACTGACTGGTGATGTGTCCAAGACGCGTGTAGGCCCAGCTGTTCGATCCGTAGAAGACGACGATCTGGTTGCTCGCGTACAAGACAATGTCACCAGCGCTGGTGACGGTCTGGGCATCGTTGCTCGTGAGGTATGCCCCAAGTGGTTCCACCTGCTCGAATCCCCCGTACATGGAAAGGTCGACAGTCAGCGGCGCGTCAGCCACGAGTGCCTGAAGGTCGGCTACCGCCTGGTTATCCTCCCACTCCACGATTACGTCGGTTCCGTCTATGCTCATCTTCATGGTGTCAGCCTCCATTTCGCTGGTCTTGCCATCGTCGCCTTGCTGCCCTGTGAGCGCTTCGTGTGCTTCGGCTTCTGCCTCGGTCTCCGGCTCTGGCGCGACCTCGGCTTCTTCCTTGCTTTCCGACTCGGGGAGGGCTTCGGCCTCTGTTGTGGCATCGGGCGCAGGCGACGTTTCGGACGTCATAGTGTCGCTCGTGCTGCCAGAGCAACCCATGATCGAAAAAGACAGCGCCGCAACGACAACGGCCAAGGCAACCCTTCTCATCGGTCCTCCGTCCTGGTTGAGCCTTTGTCTCTACTTTGGTATCACTCTCATTCCATTACAAATACCGATTTCTTATTCTCTGCCATGCTCTCCTTGCATCAGGATTTTGCTCGCTAAAAACGGTATAAGAGTGGCATAATGCGTTTTATGGTAAGCGGTGCGAGAATTGCTCGCGCGGCCCAGCCCATGGCTGCCTGCGTGAACGGGGGAAGCGGAAGAGTGGCACCTGGCTAGCTCTTGCCAGTGGGTTTCTTGCCGACTGGCAAGCTCACGCTGGCGCGGTGCTTGCCGCCCGATCGACTCTTGCTCGCGCGGCACCCGGCAAGCTCTAGCCAGTGGGTTTCTTGACGCTCGGCGAGCTCGCACAGGCGCGTTTCTTGGCCATCGGTCGGCACTCGCTGGTGCGCCGCTTGCCGCCTGGCAAGCCCTTGCTGGTGTGGCACCTAGCCAAGCGCTCTTGCGTGGCGTCTAACCCTTGGCATGCACAGCCGCAGCCATCTCGAAGAGAATGCAAACGTTGCTGATGTGGCGCTTGCCATCGATGGCGTCGCGTGCATCGTTTCGCTCTCTGGGTCACTGCAGGTACACTGGGAATATACAAACTCTAACAATCCGTGTTTTGATGTCGTTGATTGATTGGGTGCAGCGTGCAGGATGCCACGAAAAAGAAGCGAATGCGCCAGGCCCGTCTCGAATGGGCTCGGCCGGTGGTCGATAGTGCCATGGCGCTTGTCTACCTGCTGCAGATGGCACCGTACCAGACGGGCGGCTGGTATCACGAGCTGGCGGGGATTGCATTCGTGTTTCTGCTGGTTGGGCACCATGTGCTCAATGCTCGCTGGCTGCGGGCTGAGCTGCGCCGTCGAGACTGGTTGCCTCTCGTGCTCGATGCGGCCTTGCTTGTGTGCGTGTCGGGGGTGGCCGTGAGCGGCATGCTTATGGCGCAGCACGTGCGTCTGTTGCGGCTGGGAGGTATGGCGCACACCGTGCGTCCCCTGCACGCGTGCCTCACCTATGCGGGTCTGATGCTGGTGTCGGTGCATGCGGGCCTCCATGTGCCACGACGTGGCCTTGACAAGCTGGTGCCTGTGGCAAGGGCGGGCATGTCTGTCGTGCTGGCGACCTTGGGTGCCTATGCGTTCGTGAGTCTGAACGTGCAAGCCAAACTGACCATGGGCATGAGCTTTCCGGATGGGATGACACCACTGCCCATGCTTGTGGTCAAGCATGGGCTGCTTGCGGGGCCTTTTGTGTTGCTTGGTATGGCGATTGCCCAAACGAGGAGAAGGGGGATGCGGGAATGAGAGACACAAACATGAACCGTCGGACATTTGTGGAGGCTGGGCTGGCTGCCGCTCTGTTGGCTGGTTGCTCGAGCAGGCAAGGCGACGAAGTGCCTGCGGTTGTCGAGCAGCCCGAGGAGGCGCCAGAGGCCGTTGAGCCCGACCAGGAGGCCGATGAGTCGGCACCGGACGAGGAGCCACCTGCAAATGCAAGCAAGACGCTCGTCGTCTTCTACTCGCGTGCGGACGAAAACTATGCTGATGGTGGCACAGAGGTGCTCGAGGTGGGACATACCAAGGTGATGGCGGACTACATCGCCGAGGCTCTGGAGGCCGACACCTACGAGATCGTGCCACAGAAGGCCTACCCGTTCTCCTATGATGAATGCTGCGACCAGGCATCGACCGAGCTTGCCGGCGACGCCCGCCCTGAGCTCGCAGGTGACATGCCCGACGTGTCGGGCTATGACACGGTCTTTCTCGGTTGCCCGATCTGGTGGGGAAGCGAGCCCATGGTGGTGCGCACGTTCCTTGACGCGGTAGACCTCTCGGGCAAGACGGTGGTGCCCTTTACCACGCACGGTGGGTCGGGGCTGGGAAGCGTTCCCTCCAACCTGGAGGCGCGCATCGCCAATGCCACGTTCCTCGATGGAAAAGCGGTGGCTGGTACGGCTGTCGATGGCGCTCGTGACGAAGTCGTGCAGTGGGTTCATGGTCTAGGCCTGTAGTTCGATTGCGATTGCAGGGGAAGAGGCAACGATGACGGTGGAGAATCCCAAGAAGCTTGGCTTCGGCCTGATGAGGCTTCCCAGGCGCGTGGTGGGTAATGACATCAAGCAGATGTCGCAGATGGTGGATCTCTTTATGGAGGCAGGTTGCACGTACTTCGATACGGCGCACGTCTATTTGGGTTCCGAGGAAGCGGCGCGCAAGGCTTTGGTTGAGCGTTACCCGCGTGAGAGCTTCACGCTGGCTACCAAGCTCTATGCGCCAACGGCGCCGACGCGTCACGCGGCGCAGAAGCAGTTCGCGACGAGCCTCAAGCGCACGGGTGCCAGCTATATCGACTATTACCTGCTTCACTCGCTCATGGGCAACAACGTCCATCCTCTGTACGAGCTGCAGGTATTGCACGAAGGGCTGCCCGCAGCACATCAATATCCCCGGCGTGTTTGCTGCCATGAACAGCCGCCTGCTCGACGGTGCCCTTGAGCAGGCATCCCTTGCGTATGACGAGGCTACCGCCGAGGGCGGCC
>JAFWLX010000079.1 GCA_017510875.1 Atopobiaceae bacterium
CACTTTTGGTTCTGTCTTAGTGATGGAAGAGCCTCATGCCGGTAAAGCACATGGCAATGCCGTACTTGTCGGCGGTTTCGATTACGTTGTCGTCACGAATGGAGCCACCTGGCTCGGCAATGTACTCAACACCGCTCTTGTGGGCGCGCTCAACGTTGTCGCCAAAGGGGAAGAAGGCGTCTGAGCCCACGGTCACGCCAGACTGTGTGGCAATCCACTCGGCCTTCTCCTCGCGGGTGAGCACCTCGGGCTTCTCGGCAAACCACTTTTGCCACTCGCCCTCGCGCAGCACGTCATCATGCTCGTCCGAAATGTACACGTCAATGGCGTTGTCGCGGTTGGCGCGGCGGATGCCCTCAACAAACTTGAGGCCCAGCACCTTGGGGTGCTGGCGCAGGTACCACGTGTCGGCCTTGCTGCCGGCAAGGCGGGTGCAGTGCACGCGGCTCTGCTGGCCGGCACCTACGCCAATGGCTTGGCCGTCCTTCACGTAGCACACGCTGTTGGACTGTGTGTACTTAAGGGTAATCAGCGAGATGATCATGTCGCGAATGGCGCTCTCGGGCACGTCCTTGCGCTCGGTCACAAAGTTGCTCACCAGGTCCGCGTCCACCTTATAGAAGTTGTGTCCCTGCTCAAAGGTGATGCCAAAGACATCTTTGGTCTCGATGGGTGCGCACTCGTAGGCCGGGTCAATCTGCACCACGTTGTAGTTGCCGCCCTTCTTCTTAGCCAGAATGGCCAGAGCCTCCTCGGTGTATCCGGGGGCAATGATGCCGTCCGAGACCTCGGGCTTGAGGTAGGTGGCAGTGTCGGCGTCACAGATGTCAGAGAGCGCGGCCCAGTCACCGTAGCTGCTCATGCGGTCTGCACCGCGTGCGCGAATATAGGCGCAGCAGATGGGCGAGGGGTCGCGCAGGTTGTCTCCCACAAAGTAGATCTGGCGGTCAATGTCCGAGAGCGGGGTGCCCACGGCAGCACCGGCTGGGCTCACATGCTTGAACGATGCGGCGCAGGGGAGCCCTGTGGCCTCCTTGAGGTCGCGCACAAGCTGCCAGCTGTTAAGAGCGTCCAAGAAGTTGATGAACCCCGGCTTGCCCTGAAGCACGGTCACAGGCAGGTCGCTTCCGTCCTTCATAAAGATGCGTGCCGGCTTTTGGTTGGGGTTCATGCCATATTTGAGTTCAAGCTCGTTCATATTAGTCTCCCAAGTGCTTGTTGAAGATTGTCACATTGCCATGCACGTTGCAGTACAGGCTGATCTTGTTGTCCTCGCTAAGGGCGTCCCACACCTTGGCAGGGGAGGGCAGCGTCACCTCAATAGGCTCGCCAGTAAAGGTGGGCAGCGGGTTCCCATCGCCGTCGTAGGTAGAGATAAAGTATCCTACGCCCTCGTCTGCGCCCTCGTAGGCAAAGAACTCGCGGAGGCAGCGGCCGTTTTCCTGGTGCTTGAGAATAGAGAGCTCAAAGCTGCCGTTAGCGTTGAGAATGGCCGAGATGCGCGGGGTGTAGTTGGGGGCATCGGGCTCAAACTCGCGCAGCATGCAGCCCGCGCAGAAGTCTCCCTGCTTAACGATGGTATCGGTCTGGTCGCCGTTGGTTACCACCAGCGCGTCGCCCATGGTGCGCACAGGGTGGTAGATGATGAGCGAGGGGTCCTCCACCAGCTCTGGCTGGTGGGCCTCGGTGCGAATGCCGTCTTCGGTCTTTACAAAGATTCGGTTGCGGCTGTTAAAGCTGCGGCCCATGATCCAGTAGTACACCACGCCCTGGCCCACAACAATGCCGCGACCGGGGTAGGGGTTGCTGCGCAGCAGCTCAACAAGGTCTTTCACGTGACGCTCCTTTCGCTTTGACCTGCCTTAAAACCAAAAAAAGGCAAGCCTTCCCCAAACGAGAACGACTTGCCCAGACGGTCGGCGTTATGTGACGCGCTGCTCCACCGTGGTAGCCACGACAATCCGTCAGTCACAGCGCGTGTCGGCTGCACTGTAGCATGAGATGGGATGACAGAGGCCCCTTCTGGTAGGAAGCTACGGGAAGCACATGTTTTGAGGTGCGGCACCCGTCCTGGCCCATCCGTGGCCCGCAACGCTTTGAGCCAACTAGACGCGTCGCGTATACTACCCAAAGGCGGCGTGAATGCCGCCTTGTTACCAGCAAGAGGAGCACACATGGACGCTCGCACCAACACATCGCCTAAGCCGGCGCTGCTGGCTCCGGGGTCGCTGTCGTACGACCTGCTCATACTGGTGGCAGAGGTGGCAGCGGTTGCGGCGGGAGCTGTAGTCATCTTCACCTTTGTGTTTGGCTTTATGCGTGTGACGGATGCCAGCATGGAGCCGCGCTTTCAGGATGGCGACCTTGTGCTCTTCTATCGTTTGGACAAGCGCTATCAAATACGCGACGTGGCAGTGTTTGAGTACAACGGCCTACCCACGCTGGGGCGTGTGGTGGCAGCGGGTGGTGATACGGTCAACATCGACTCGCGCGGTCTTTTGGTTAACGGAGCCTACCAGCAGGAGATAGGCATTGTTGACGAGACCACCCAGGTTGCCGATGGTGTGACGTTTCCGCTCACCGTACCGGATGGTGCGGTATTTATGCTCGGTGACAACCGCGACGAGGCGGTTGACTCGCGCATTGTGGGCTGCGTGCCAATTGACCAGACGCGCGGCAAGGTGGTGGGTCTCTTCAGGCGTCGTGGGTTCTGACGACTTGCATCTCTGTCTGGTTGTGAAAATAAACGAAAAGTCTGACCGCTCGCCGATTTGATATTTCTTTAAATAAATTAACAATCCCCCCTTGCAGTTGGTTGGTGATTGTCCGTTGGCCTAGGCCTCTGAGCTGGACCTCACGTTGTAGAAGTCCCTGAACCGTATGGTTTTCGGGCAACGCATTGCCCGGTCCAGCACCATCGCCGCCCATCTCGCCCTTCTCGCGGATGCTCAGCGCTATGTGGTTCCGATTATAGGACTTGGGGCGCCTTTGGCGTGAAGTGGGGTGAAAGCCAACCAACTGCAAGGGGGGATTGTTAAATAATCTGCAGTTGGGAGGTGTTCACAATTTGTCGTTCAACATCTGCCTCGCGACCTCGACCTTCGTCCGGTCCATGCCCGTGGGCAGGTGCCAGGGGGTGATCTGCGCCTCGCCGTGGCGCCCCATCGCGCCTCCGCACACCGGGCAGAGCATCGGCGCCGCGTCGGACGTGGGCAGCGAGCCCGGCACCGTGCGCACGGTGACGGCAGTCGGGCACGGCTTCTTGCGCGTGCCGAAGTTCACGACCTCGTGCTCCTCGATGGGCGCCCCGGTCTGCACGAAGCCCTCCATCCGCGACGGCAGCACGAGGAAGCCGGACCTGGCGAGCCCCTCTCCCAGCTCTGACGCCACCGTGGCCTGCAGCGGCGTCCTCTCGGCCTCGACGTGGAAGACGGGCGGCTGCTCTGCGGCCGCAGGTGCTACACTGGACATGGCGGTCGTTCCTCTCGTCGAACCCTGCGTTGTGGAAGATGCAAGATTCTAGAGGACGACCGTCTCACTTTCCATACGGGACTAGCTGGCCAGTACCTTAGCCCACAGGTTTTGGGATTGACCCATAATTATTCTTTATCTCAGAATTCCCAACGTATGAGCTGCGACTTTCAAGCCGTTGCGCCGCTGACGCTCAATAGCCGCCTCTTGACCTGCCGACATGCCTCAGGGCACCTGAAATCCCCTACATTAAAATATGCAGGTTTGTCATTGTAGGGCCCAGAGCAAAGGGGAAAACATGTTCGGAAAGCTTAGTAAGGGAGGGGCCGTTGCAACAGCGCTAGCCCTCGCCATTCTTGGCGTGGGTGCAACACCCGCGCTGGCGGCAGATGGAGATGTGGAAACGTATGCGCCGGGTGATGCAGTGCTCACCAAGGTTATCGATGCACCGGCCGGCACTGATGCTTTGGGCGATGAATACGTGTTCCATTTTGCCGGTGGCGGTACGGTTACGGAAAGCGGCGATAAGCTCTACTCGGACGGCGTGGAGCAGAATGCCACCACGCTCAAGAAAGACGATGCCGTTCCTACGATTCCCGACGTGAAGCTGCGTGGTGTCGAACTTACTGTTACCAATACCTTGACCAATGGCCAGACGTCTCAGACAGTTGTTCAGAAGTCCATCGCTGACATCCTGACCGAGAACAACGTAGAATTCCCCCATGCAGGTGTCTACACCTACGTGGTGACCGAGAAATCGGCAACAACGGTGCTTTCTGACGGCACCTACATCAACGCTTCTCAGGCTGAGTATATCCTTCGTATTGACGTTGTGAATAACGGTGCGGGGCTCAGCGTCGGTGCGGGGCTCAGCGTGGCAAACGTGACGGTTGAGCAGAAGAAGGATGACAACGGGGATGATGGGACGGGTAAGGTTGACCCCACGTATCCCAAGACGAACACCGATGGCAAGATTACCGAAACTGCTGAGGGTGTGAGCCCTGAAGGAAACGCGCTTGCAGGCGATTCACGTGGCCGCAATCTTGATGGCTTCACCTTTGCTAACGAGTACATCAAGGGTGGCGAGTTCGTAGTTAAGAAGCTCTACGATGGCGACCACAGCGACAGGACCAAATACTCCTGGGTCGAGCTGACGGTTTATTCTGCGGCGGGCGCAAATCCCGATGCGCATGGCGCCTGCCTTACCTACCGGATCGAGGGTGACGGTATTGACAATACCGAAAACTCGGATAGTTACGGCGATCACATGAAGCTCAACGGCATTTACTCGAACATATCCCAGACTGATGACTACATGGCGACGTTCAATGACCAGGGTTGGGCCCACATAAAGGCAGAACTTAAGGAAGGCAGCCTCATTCGCATTACGGGCGTGTTCGGTCCCTACAACCCCGAGTATGCGCAAGAGGCACCCAATGGTCTCGATAGGCGCATGACTGTTTCGACTTCAGGCCTCGTTAACGGCATGACGTACTACGTCATCGAGCGCCATCCCGGCGAGTATGTGCCGACCGGCTACGTATATGAGGGCGAAAATACGAATGTTGATCCTCGCGATGATGCGACTGGTATGACGGCAACACAAAAGCTGGGTAACAGCATGATCGACGAGACTGATCCTGAACAATACCCGGGCTACGAACAAGAGATACTCGAAGCAGGTTCCCTGTTTGTAAAGGGTACCGCCAGCGGCAGCGCCACCACGGTCTTCGTCGTCAACGAGATTGACGAGAGCGAGGTCAGCCCCACCGGCATCCTGATCGAGAACCTGCCCTACATCCTGATGGTGGGCGGCCCCCTGGCCATCTTCGCCGTCATGTTTGTGAGCAAGCGTCGCAGGAACGCAGCAGCGTAGAAACGTGAAACGTAGGACCTCATGGGCAAGGAGGTAGGCAGGAAGGTTATTGCAGCTCTGCGCAAGCTGATAAGCTACGCGCTGGTTGCCGTGCTCTGCCTCCCTCTTGCCATGGGGTGCTACGCCCTGTGGGACAGCCACATGGTCTACGAGCGAGCGAACGTAGACCAGTGGCAGCCCTACAAGCCCACCGAGCCCGAGCCAATCTCGTTCTGGGAGCTGCAGAGGATCAACCCCGAGGTGCGGGCGTGGCTTTCGGTGTATGGGACGAACATCGACTATCCCGTATGCCAGACCGCGCCTGGTGGTGAGGACAAGTACCTCACTACCAATGCCAAAGGCGAGTACTCACTATCTGGTGCACTGTTCATAGATACGGCAAACGCTGGTGACTTCAGCGACTTTGCCACAATCGTGTACGGCCACCACATGGAGAACAACGTGATGTTTGGTCAGATTACCGACTTCACGGAGAGGGAGTTTTTCGACGAGCACCGCTATGGCGACCTCTTTGTGAATGACGTGCATCGCGGTCTTGAGTTCTTCTGCTACATGGATGCCGACGCCTACGACTTTGACATCTATCGTCACACGTTTGTGGGCGAAGGCGAGCGAGAGGGCTACATAGCGCTTTTGCGCGAACGTGCAACGTGGTGGCGCGAGGACGTCTCGGTTGGTGCGGACGACAGGATTGTGCTGCTCTCTACCTGTGCGACGGGCAGCACCAATGCACGCGCCATTTTGGTGGGCAAGCTCTACGGGGAACGCTTCAGGAACCCGTTCGTCAAGGTTCCCAATCTTGGGACGGGCGTGGATGTCCTTGAGGGCTGGATGGGCATTCCCACGTGGTGTTGGGCGGTACTGGCACTCTTCGCGATTTTGGTCATCGCGTTGGTGGCAGATAGAAGAAGGCGGAAACGTGCATAGGAGCATGCGACAGAGAAGTAGGTGCATAGCAGCACTGCTGCTGGTGCTGCTTGCGTCGTGTGCCTGTACGCTTTTGCTCTCTCGGCCTGCCTTGGCAGAAGAAGTGACCGCAAAGGGACAGATTCGCTTCTTCCAGGAGTACCGCGTAAATGTGTCGGGACTCCAGAACACCTTTGACTACGAAATCGTGCCCACCGAGGTGGACGCTCCATCATTCGTCGATAGCTCCGGTGTAGTTGTCAAGGAGTTCTCGCTCAAGCGTGATCAGGAGATCTGGTTTACCATTCCAGTGAATGCGCAAGTAAGCCCTTCGGCCGAGCAGCTGGTGTATCACTACAAGCTGCAGCCCAAGAAGGCCAAGCTGTCAAACGGCCTCTATTATGTGGACCTGTTGAGCACGGACCTGAAGGCGGGTGTCAACGTCTACTACCTGGAGCTGTACATCCAACTCTCGAGTGCGGACGCCGGTGCTGCGATTGTCACGCCCATTGTGCACGTGGAGGGCTGGGATGGTCCCAAGGTTACGGACCCCGGTTGGCGTATAGCGTATGACGAGAAGGCTGCCGAGGAGTCGAAGAGCTCTGAAGAGACGAAGAAGTCGAGTACATCCGGAAGCTCCTCATCTCGTACCTCGCTCTCCAAGACGGGAGACACGTACGACGCAACGCTCGTGATGAGCTGCGTAGCCTATGGCACAGTCCTGCTGTTGGCGGGCCTGCTCTTGCGTCGCAGGAAGGCGGGTGAGGGCAATGCGTAGAGGCATAGGCTGGCAGTGCAACGAAACCTTGCGCAAGGTGCTCGCAATCTTCCTGAGTGTCGCACTGGCTTTGGGAAGCGTCCCGGTGACACCCGCACTGGCCGAGGAGCTTGATGCTGCGCTTGAAAACCTGGAGCAGATAGACGGTCTTGATCAGAACGATCAGGATGAGTCCCAGCAGAAGGACGAATCCCAGGTTGAAGAGTCTGACGGCGGTGAGGCCGAGCAGAACGAATCCGATGAAGCCGCAACTGACGATGCTGCTGTGGAGCAGACCGAACAGCTTCCCAAAGCACAGCAGAACGAAAAGGCAGTGGTTGAAGAGAACGAAGAGCCTGGCGAAGAGACCGAGGACGAAGAAGAGCCCGATGAGGCTGATTTCGAAGGCGGCAAGCTCAGCAAGAAGATTAAGGTCGACGACGATCACTACTTCAAGGTTGTTATTTCGTACGACGATGAGGCGAATATCCCCGAGGGCGCAGAGTTGCACGTAATCATTCCGGAGCTTGACGGCGCCAAAAAAGAGCGCAAGCAACGCCTTGGGAAGATTCTCGAGCTTGAGGATGGCGACCGCATCCTGGGAACCGAGTATCTGGACGTCTCGATTGAGGCCGACGGCAAGACGGTAACACCCGCTTCCGAGGTTGAGGTAACCGTACAGACCAACACCATAAAAGCCGCCCGATCGGCTGCTCTCGAGATTGCGTTGGGTATGGAAGGCGCGCAGGGCAATGATGCCGAGCAGCACGTCATCCCTGAGAACCGCACCAAGGATAAGAAGGGCGCTCATACTGCGCTGACCTTCTCGACGGAGAAGCTAGGTAGGATTGCCATCGCATGCGTCGTGGCGAAGCAGGAGTTGTGGACCGGAAACGGTCTTGAGGTGTCGCTCCTGACGCCACGCTATGGCATGACGGTTGAGGTTTCAGATGCGGCTGCACCGAGCTTGGATGAGGGTGTGGATCTGCTGGCCTGCTATGCCACGCAGGTTGATCCCGCACCTGCATATGGTACCAACCTCTGGATTGCCGCACGCCGCATTGCAGCAGACGATGATCAGGCTACCGACGCCTCTGTGGGCGTGACGGCGTACCGACTGCTCGATGGCGCCTCGGAGGTCAAACTCTTTGGGCCTGAGGGGACCAAGCAGTCCAAGGCAGTACGTGCTGGCGATAAGCTGCTGCTGGTGTGGGACAGCGGGTATCGGAGCACCACACTCAGCATGTCTGACGTCACCATCGAAGGCATGATGCCCGAGGGCACGCAGGGCGAGGCGCATGATGTCACGCAGAACTACGAGGATCCCACGGCCCTCCTGCGCAAGGTTGATGCTGAGGCAGCCACTGAGGTTGCGACAGGCACGCGTGAGGTTTCGACCATCGCCGCCTACGACATCACTCTTGAGGCGGACGGCGATGAGTATCAGCCCGACGAAGAGCATCCCCTGACGGTGACGATTGCCAACGAAACTGTTGATGAGGCGATTGCTGCGGGCAAGCAGGTGCAGGTCTGGCATGTGGCAGATGATAAGACGATCGATGTCATCGATGACTATCGGCTTGAGGATGGTGTCATCTCGTTCGAGGCACCGGGGTTCAGCGACTACATCCTCGTTGCTCAAGCCGAGACAGACACCGTAATGACCTCCACAACCTTTAACATTCGGGCTAGTGCGAAAGGCTACGCGCGCGCTTCACTGGTCACTTTCACTGATACGGATGGAAACCCCATCAGGGGAACCGTCACGGGAACGCTCGACATTGCGTACACGGGCGGTGGAAGCGAGGCAAACGAGACCAATTCCATCGACATGTACAGCTTCATAGACAAGCTTGATCCGACCATTGCCGACGAGTACGACTTCTCGCGCGTGTATGTACAGCTCAGAAACGACCAGAAAGACTTCCGGCGCATCATGGTGGGCGACAACACCGCGATTGGTGGTAGTGACGCAAACCCGTATCGTGCCTACTTCCACATGAATGACGTTTCCGAAAACGCGGCGGGACATGATTACAACGGCACATGGTATCAGCTGAGCATCGGTGGCAAGATGGATGACATTTACATCGAGTTCTACCATGTGGCTCCAGCGACGTTCCATGCAATCGACATGCGCAACGACCCAGTGGAAGGTGCCACGTTTGCCCTTTATACCGATGCAAAATGTCTCAACCCCTTTGAGTACAAGGACGAGGCAGTCACAGCTGTATCTGACAGCAACGGTGTGGTCTCGTTCGGCAAGATTCCTCGTGGCACCTACTACATGAAGGAAACCGTCGTTCCTGAGGGTTACAAGAAGACAACGAGCGTCCATACGATTGTTGTTGACGGGGAGACCGCGATTGCCGATGTGGTTCACGAGGATGACGACGGCAGCATCATCATCGCTGACGTCTTGGAGATGACGCTCACAAAGGAATGGGGTGATAACAAAGACCATCAGAATGAGAGTGTTCTGATTACGGTCTACGCACAGGGTGAGGTTGTCGAAGCGGTCACATTGAACGCCCAGAACAACTGGACACAAACGCTCAGCGACCTCGATCCTAACGAGGCGTACATGATCAGCGAAACCAGCGTGACCAGTAATGGTAGAGATGTGACCCAGAGTTGGATTCCGACCATCGAGTTTGAGGAGAGAGATTCTCACGCCGAGTACTACAAGGCCGATGAGTTCCAGAGAGAGAAGCAGTACGTCGTAATTACCACGACACAGAGTGGTACGCGTGCACTCATAGGCGGAAGCAGCCTGACGACTACGCCCCTTACGGTCAGTGCAGACGGAAGCAAGATTGCGGGGACGGTCACTGACGAGATGCTGTGGAACGTCGAGAGCCTCACGCAGGACGGTGTCATTGCGCTTCGGAACGAGAAATCGGGCAAGTACTTAGACCAAAACGGAAAGTGGTATCTCAATCCAGAATATCCCGTGCCGCTGTATATGCGTCACAGTAATGATGACGGTCAGATACGGTTCTACCATCGTGCCAACATGAATAATGCGATCGCGTACTATCTGTACATGTGGTATAGCGGCGCTAAAGAGGGTCAGGTAGACCGTTATTGGAACGATGCGAGCCAGGCTGGTGTCTTTGAGCTGTATCGCAAGGTCAATGTGCGTACTGTCGACGTGACCATCACGAACAAAGCCACGGAGTACCCCATTCGCATCAGGAATCTGACCTATCCCCAGGGCGCGGCCCTGCCCAACATGACCTTTGATCTCTACAGCGAAGAAGACTACGGCGAGACGAATCCTGGCACGCCGCTCATAAGCTCGTTGACGGCCAATGCGAACGGCTACCTTGAGAACGCTGCGGGTGAGAGTCTGCTCGAGCTCAGTGCGGGGCAGTACCTGCTCGTGCAGACGAGCACGCTTGAGGACGAGGGCTTTGTTCCGTTGTCGAAGCCGGTGAAGTTTACCATCACGCGTCGTGGTGCGCTCAGGGTTGCCCAGACCGACCAAGAGTTCACTGGCTTTACCTACAGCACCACGATGACGGAGGGTGAAACCACCATTCCCGTGCTGCAAGTGCCCAACAACAGGCCCGGAACGCTTGAGCTGACGCTTGACGTACAAGGGGAGTACGCAGACCAGTCGCGCGAGTTTGAGTTCGAACTGACGATTCCCGAGGGCGTGAATTCACTGAGTGGAACCCTAGACGGCGAAACGGTGACGTTCGATGAGGATAACCACACCTTCGTGCTCAAGCACGGGCAGACGCTGCGTCTGGAGGGTGTGCCGGCGGCTGAGTCATACGTGTTTACGCAAACCAACGAGCGCGTGGCAGCAGTGAAGCATGAGGGCGATGGGCTCTATGAGGCCACTGCACAGGCTACGCCGGCAGCAGGCTCGCAGAGCACCGTAACCGTGACCCAGGATGCGTCCGATGCTCGTATCGTGACCATCTCCGGTTTGCGCAGCACCAGCGACGATCCTGCGCGCGTGACCATCATCAACGAGCTGCCTGACGAGCAGGTGCTGCCCACTGGCATTAACGACAACGCCCCAATCTGGGCCGTCATCGCCGCGGCAAGCCTCTGCGCGCTGGCGCTGCTTTGGCTGCGTCGTCGTCGCTTTGCAAGAGTCTAGAACTTGGCTTACTCCCAGCTCTTCCAGACGTCAGGGGCGTATCCCACGGTGGCCGTTCTTCCATTGCGCACGATGGGCTGGCGCAGGACCTGCTGGTTCTCAAGAAGCTTGTCAAGCAGCAGGTTCTCGGGTGTGTGCAGATCGGACGAGCGTCGCGGCGGG
>JAFWLX010000004.1 GCA_017510875.1 Atopobiaceae bacterium
ACGCTTGTGTTCGTTGGAATTGGACTCATATCGCTGCAAATCACCGGTGAGCAGAGTCAATCGCTGGTCAGTTTTGTCCCAACCAACACCCTCAAGTCTTTCGTTGCCGCATTCCTCGGGGCGGCCTTTCCCGAGGAGCTTATCAAGTTCTTGCTCCTTCTCCTGTCCGTAAAACTCGTCAAGCCCAAGAGCATCTATGAGTGCGGATTACTTGGCGCAGGAGTTGGCACGGGCTTTACCTTCCTTGAGCAGATGATATATGGCGGTACAAATCTCGTAAGCGCTTTGGCTCGCATGCCCTTTTTTGCGATGCATCTAGTATTTGACCTGATCATGGCGCTTTTCCTCGGTCTTGCCATGCATGAGAAGCGGAAAGGGCTCAGCGGCAAGAAGCATGACGTCCTTGCCTTTGTTGTGCCAGTGCTGTGGCATACCGTTTTTGACGCGGCAACTACGTTCAATAAGGTCCTGCAGACGGGTCTCGAAACGGAAGATACCTTCTCGAGGAACGTCGGTGCGGTCTTTGCCCTGATAGTTTTGGTCGTGTCGATTGCAGCTCAGGTTTGGGTGCTCATCCAATACAAGAAGAGGACCGAGGAGCTTTGCGCGATGGAGCTTTCTCAGCAATCATCCCGTCCGCGTTACAGCAAGTCTGAGAGGTAAACACTAGCTTGCCCTGATGCGATAACGATGGGCGAGCCTCACAACCGACCCTTTTGACTTCATAAACTACGAGGGTGATTCCGCAAAGAATCACCCTCGTAGTTTTGGGTCGCTCTGTGCGTCCGATACCGGACGTCTTGCCCCGCCTCGCTTATCCGTAGATGAACGAGAAGATGCTCAGCAGCCCCCACGCCGATGCGAACAGCGTGAGAATGGTCGACAGCACAAGTGCGAAGTTGAGCAGGGCCTTTGACGTTCCGGTGTCTAGCTGCTTCTTGAGTGCGAAGGTCAGGAGCTTTAGGATGGGCAGGCAGATTATGCAATAGTTGTTGTAGAAGATATGGTCCTTGAGCAGACCGATCTGTCCCAAACTATCTGCAAGAGCCTCCTGGTTCGCGTTTTGAGGGCCCGCCGCCAAAAACTCGGGCAGATTCGCCTCGAGAGAGAAGCCGACAACGAAGCAGACAATACCAAGCAGATAGAGAATCAACGCGATTCGTATCTTCTCGTTGGCAGACTTGCTCCTCTCAACGTCGTTGACATCGCGTAGCAAATGAAGGCCCGTAAAGGCGACGATGGCCGCTGCAAGAAGCTTCGCGACGCCAAGGAAGAGCGACGCCGCCCCTATGTTCTCGAGCTTTGCGATCGTCAGGCGATAGAGGAAATCGTGGTACAGGCCGAAGTAGCAGCCCGTGCAGATTCCCACGATGCCACCCACAAGCATCAGGATGCCGATGAGGCGGATCGTGCCCGGCTTAACGATGCCAGCGGTTGCGGGAGCTGCACCGGCGGTTGCAGCAGCTGCAGCAGCCTTGGCGACTTCCTCGTCATCCACGAAGCAACGCGACTTGACGCTTTGTACCATTTTTCCCCACGTGGAGCTGATGGCGCCCTTCGGGCAGGCGGCGACGCAGTCGCCGCAGCGGATGCAGTCCATGCTGTTGGGATTCTCGAACGTCGCGATGTCCATGCCGCAGGCGCGCTGGCAGGCGCGGCACTTGATGCACTTGTCGGAGTCGACCTCGAGGCGGTAGGTCGAGACCGGGTTGAAGAGGCCATAGATGGCGCCCAGCGGGCAGAGGTACTTGCAGAAGGGGCGGTAGAACACGACTGCGCCCACCGCGCAAAGCACGAGGATCGCCATCTTCCAGGCGAAGCGGAAGCCAATGATGGCCTGGAACTCCTCGTTGAGCGCCACGAGGGGGATGCCGCCGAGGAGCGTGCCGCTCGGGCAGATCCACTCGCAGAACCATGGTTGGCCAGATCCGCCGTCGCTCATGACCAGCGCAGGAAGCGCGATGACCATGACGGCGAGCACCACGAAGCGCAGCCAGCGCAGGTACTTGTGGCCAGGCAGGTTCTTCTTCTTTGGCCCGATCTTGATCTTATAGAGCAGGTCCTGGAAGAGGCCGAAGGGGCACATCCAGGCACAGACCAAACGGCCGAACAGCACGCCAAACGCGCTGAGACAGCCGAAGACATAGAGCGAAAGCTTGAAGCCCCCGCTGTTGAGCACCGCCTGCAGCGAGCCGATGGGGCACGCCGCCAGGGCGCCCGGGCAGGAGTAGCAGTTGAGGCCGGGCACGCAGAGTGCCTTGGTGGGCCCGGTGAAGATCTTTCCGCTGGTGTATCCACGCACGTAGCCATTGGTGATGGCAAACCATGCCGCCTGGAACCAGTTCCTTATGCGCGTATGATTTGCTGCCGCCGCAGCCTTCTTGTTAGCCAATTCCGATACACTCCATGCAGACGTTGATGGCCTTGTTAAGTACGGTGTCCGGCTCGCCGGTCATGACGCCCGCAACGACCAGGGCGATTGATACAGCGAGCAGCGCAGCCGTGATCATGTTCCTTGCCTTCGATGTCATGGTGCACCTCTCTATGTCAGTTGATCTTGGACAGCGCCGTGTCAACCTGTTCCTTCCAGCCCTCTAGGCTGTTGGCGCCGGTTACGACATGGACGACGTTTCCGTCACTGTCTACAAAGAACGTGGTGGGAGTGCCAATGCACGTCGTCTTGACGTATGCATAGGTCGTCTCGTCAAGCGAGAGTGTGGGGTACGTAGCGCCGGCATTCTCGAGATAGCCCTTTGCGATCTCGAGGTGCTCTGGCACGAGCACCCCATCAGCATTCAACGAGTCCTCGAGCATGCCAACGATTTGAATCTCGCCGGGAGCATAGCTGTGGCTTAGCTCTTCGAGTACCGGCAGCTCTTGAACGCACGGCGCGCAGGTGGTGCCCCATACATTGAAAAGCGTGACTCGAGCGTCCTTCAGGTTCTCTGAGGTAAAGCTGTCACCATCAAGCGTCTCAAGATTAATGGTTTTGAAAACGTCCGCCGAGGATTGCGTTGCCATCAAGTCGACCTTCTCGCCCCACGCCGTCGTGTAGGCAAACGTGAAGCTGATGAT
>JAFWLX010000080.1 GCA_017510875.1 Atopobiaceae bacterium
GTCCTATGACAGCGGATCTTTTGGTGATGCGTGCATCGCGTGGCATAAAGAGGGTGACTTCAATCATATTGACAACTACGTGCGTGTTCTTTCTGAGTCCTGTGTGGACGCCCACAACGAGCCCGATGACGAGGCAAAACTTGTTGTGGACGAGTTTTGTGAGGACGTGGTTTCCTATATAACCAGTCAGATGCCAGAGGCATTGCATGCTCATACGCTTCGAACGTGGTGCATAGACACGGACATCAAAAGCATCTGTAAACAGGACGTAAGGGGAGCGCCACGAGAGAAGATGTTGGCGTTGTATGGTGTGCTGGCAACGCATAAAGACCGTTACAAGGCAGTGATAGAGGTTCTTGACTCTGGAGCCCTGGCAAGGTGGGAGACGCAATTAAAGGCAATTCCTGACGAGGAGCGCAAAGAGCGAAACCGTAGGATTAAGGAAGAGCACGAGGCATTGAGCCAATCCATTGACGACGCCATCAACCGCAATATTGCTACCGGAAAGGTGTTCACGTCATACGACATAGCCACACAGACGGGCTCGTCTGCCCAACATGCAAGCACGCGCATACGAAGCTTTGTGCGCAAGGGCAGCCTTGAGGCCATACCAGGAGACTATCCACGCAAGTACAAGGTGGCGGAAGCCGTGCCAGCCTAAAAAAGGGACAGTAGGGGGCAGCCTCTTTCTGTTCCTTCGCATGGGTCGCCGCTTCGCTCTTTGGAACAGAAAGGGGCTGCCCCCTACTGTCCCAAACCGGCCAAGCCGCGCGGCGATTACCGTGGCATATCCTCGTGACCGGATAGCAGCGGAGTCATCTTGCCTTGCGAGACTATGGTCACCTTATGCATGGCCCTGCTGATGGCGGTGTACAGGCGCCGACGCGAGAGCTGGGTTGCAGGGTACACCTCGTGCTGGGCGTCGGGGATGATCACATGGTCAAACTCAAGGCCCTTGGCCAGGGGCAGGTCTATGAGCACCACGCCGTCCTTGGGCAGCGTCTCGTCCTTACCCAACATGTGCACGGTATCGCCCAGCTGCTTGCGCAGCCATTTTGCCCTGCTCTTGTCAGCGGCTATCACTGCGGTAAGACCGTCTGTCTGGGCAGCTTGCTCAACAAGCTTGCGCAGGGTCTCAAGGTATTCGTCCGTGTCCAAGACCTCGAGAAAGGAGGGCTTGATACCTGCGGTTCTCACAGAAGAGAGGCTAATGGTGCTGGAGTCATCCATAAGCGACACAAACAGGTCGGTAATCTCGGGAGAGGAGCGATAGCTGGTGAGTAGCGAGAGCTGCTCAACGCTGCCATGGGTCTCCTCAAACACCTGCCGTATTTGTTCAAAGGTGGCCGTGCCCTCACGAATGGCCTGGTTCTCGTCGCCCAATAGCAGAAAGTGCGCACGCGAGAAGTAGCGCGCAAGAACCATAAGCTGGGTCTGGGTGTAATCCTGCACCTCGTCGATCATGACGTAGCGAGCATCTTTTGCGCCATGTCCGCTTACAAGCAGGTTAAGGTAGAGCCACTCGGCGGCAGAGATGCCCTGCGTGCCAAGGATGCGCATGCCCAGACGGTCAAGCCTTAGCCATGCAAGCTGCTCGATGTTGTCGTGCGCGCCTGCGTAGAGGTGCTCTACATACTTGCGGGCAAACGACTCCACCTCGTCTTCGGTGTTAGAGGTAATGGTCTCGCCAAAGATCTCGAGCTGCACGTCCAGGTCAAGCGCAAGCATCTCCTCTTGTATGGTGTCGCTGCGCGACAGCTGGGTGAGCTTTCGGTCTAGGCGGCTATGGAGCTCGTCGCATACCAGTGCTGCAAAACGTGGGCCAACAGGAAACTTGGCAAACTTTGCCGCCGCGCTAGCCACCTGAGACTGCTTGAGCAGCACCATGTTGCCCACGCGTATCTCGCGCAGATCGTCGCTCTCAAGGGGGCGCTGGGGCAGCTGCTCTTGCAAAATGCGTAGGTTGTTGGGGTTGCCTTCTGCACCAGAGCCGCGCTCGGAGAGACCAAGGTGCGCAAGAAAGCCCTGCCACGTAAAGGTTTGCGGGTTAGACTCGCCCAAAGAGGGGAGGACGGTGTCAATGTAACGCTCAAACACACTGTTGGGAGTAAACAAATACACCTGGTTTGGTCTTAGCGCATCACGCTGCTGATAGAACAAGAAGGCTATGCGCTGCAGCAGCACAGAGGTCTTGCCGCTACCGGCAATGCCTGCCACCAGCATCACGGGCACATCCTCGTGGCGAACGATGGCGTTCTGCTCTTTTTGGATGGTGGCGGTGATAGCCTGCAGCTTTTCTGAGTGGTGCTGCTTAAGTGCGCGCAGAAGCAGCGAATCTTCAATGGCAACGGTGGTGTCAAAGTACATGCGCAGCACGTCCTGCGCAATGTCAAACTGTCGCCGTAGCTCAAGGTTGACGGTACGGGTCTTGCCGTTTACCTGATAAGAGGTGGGACCCATCTCTTGGTTGTAATAGGTCTCGGCAATGGGGCTGCGCCAGTCAACAATAAGCGGCCTGCGATTCTGGTCGGTTACACCGGCCGCGCCTATGTAAACGTCCTGCGCAGGACGGTTGGGCCTCAGCTGCAGGCGTACCTTGGCAAAGTAGGGCTGCATGAGCAGCAAAAGCACACGACGCAGCTTGTCAACGTTGAAGTCATGAACCTGGTTGTACGTATCGATAACGCCGTTGAGCGTCTCTATGGCCGCGAGGGTCTCCATGGTCTCGTCTGCGCCAACAAAGTCGGGCCTAATCTCTTCGCTCATGGCAATCAGGTCTTGCGCTATGCCCTGCTGGCCCGCCTCAAGCTCCTCAACGAGCGAGTCGCGCATGGCAAGTAGCTGAGCGTATATACCTGTGAGGTGCTCCTGCTCCTCTTCAAAGGTTTGATCCATAGAAATCCTGCCGCCCTGTTGGTGTGGTGTGCGCCTTCACGCGCCGTGGCTTTCCATTATGACGGTATGATGGTCCCAACCGCTACTGTTTGGTCCATCTTTCTTGGTAGGGAAGGCCGCCCAGCGCAAAGGCTGCGATGGCAAGCAGGAGCAGCGCCCGTACCTCCACGGCATTCTCATCGCCGGTGTCGGGGAGGGATGCCTTGCGAGCTACCGTCTTGCCAGAATCCGGTTGGACTGGCACGGGGGTCGGCTCAGGCTCGCGCTCCGGTTCGGGTGTGGGTTCCGGTTCCACCTGCTCCTCCTGCTGACCTTCTTCACCCTCGCCCGCATCGACCGGCTCGAACCTCTGCACCAGCTCGTCATCGGCTGTCTCTATCTTCGAGGGATCGTCGGCGCCATTAACCACAAGTGCCTCGCCGTCCAAGGCCATATGCAGCGTTACGTCAGAGCTGGTTATCACCTGGGTTCCAAATCCCACGCGGCACCGGATTACGGCTCCGTCACAGGCCGTCGACAGCTCCCGTATCACGAGCGTGCTGGTTGTGGCGTTAAGTACGGCCTCTCCCTCTCCCGTCGACACCTCGATGATTGAGTCGCCCATCCCATCGCCCAGCTCAAGCCACTCTTGGTGCTGGGGATCAAATTGCTGCCACATATACGAGATGCTGTCGGAGTGGTTTTCGCCCGCTTGTATCCACTGCGCGCTTACCGAGAAGACGGCCGTGTCGCCTACAGCAAGCGTGTCCAGCTCCTGCGGGTTGTCGAGCAGCGCAATCTGCTCGTCTGCCTCCAGCGTCCTTAGCGTCAGCGTGGGGCTGGGGATTGAGGTGGCGCTTGGCACAAACGAGGTGCCGTTTTGCGTGCCGCGTGCGGCCACCACAACCATCTGGTAATCCGTTGTAGGCGAGAGGCCTTCCACCGTATAGAAGATACGCTCGTCAGTATCTTCTGGTGCGGCCAGCGTGTGCCATGTTGCCACCTTTCCGTCAATACCCAGCAGCCCAACCCGGTAGAAGCACAAGGTGCCCGTCTCGTCCTCGCCAAAGTTGGCTGCCGTCCACGAGAGCGTTGCTGTGGTGTCGGTCACGCTCTCTACACGCGCGTCGCCCACCACGCCCACCAAGGGCCTCTTGACGCCCATGACCTCATCGACCTCGTAGCCCACAAGGTACACGTCATCAAGCTTGCGTGCCAGCTTGGCGCTGCCTTTCTCGTCGCTTGCGTACTGGATCTTGTTGGTGATGAGTTTCCAGCCAAATGCGTAGCGGCTGTCGTCTCCTACCACGCTCGTAATCTGGGGGAGGTTATCCACAGTGCCCGCAAACTCTAGGCCACTCGTGTCGACTTCCGCATGGGTGTAGCCCGCCTCGAAGTCAACAATCACGCCCAGCTTCACGCCGTTGCCAAAAAGCCCGGCTCCAAACCCCGTTGTCACGTTGACGTCAAGTGAGGGCGTAATGGCCCGCGTGTTCTCGTGCGACTCGGACGCCCCCTGCGTGATGTTAGCGCCGCCGTCACCGCCTGTCGACACGGTGGCTAGTTCGCCCGAGTCAAGGTAGCGCTCGCCAGCAAGCCCCCGACCAGTGGTATCGGGCGTTCCCACGTAGGTCTCGGGCACGCCGGACATGCTTCCAATTACGCTCTCGTCAATGAGGGGAAGTGACTCGGTGTCTCCCGCAACACGGTTCCACGTATCTATCGAGACGACCGACGCCACTGGATCTTGCGCCACCGTCTGGATGTACTCGTCCCACGAGCCGGTCTCGGGGTTAAACACCTCGTAACGGTAGTAGGCCATGGGAACCGTATAGACTACTACCTTATTGCCTTTGCCGCCCTGTGCCGTGTAGGTTACCGAGTGTCCTGTGGCATTGGTGACCTGCCAGTCGTATCCAATTCCTGCCTTAAGCGCCACGTCCAGCTGCGCGGCGGGACCGGTGTTCCACTCGGCGTTAAGGTGTCCGCCTCCGGCAAAGGCGATGTTGAAGCCGTTGCTCACGCTTTGAGAGCTGCTTTTGCCAAAAGAGGTGGCGCTTGCTGACAGGTAGTGGTAGCTGTCCTCAAGCTCTGCGAAGTACGGCGTGTCCTGCAGCACGGCCAGCACCTGCGGTGCCGTGGGCAGCACGGTCTTGCCCACCAGGCGCATGCGCACGCTGTCGTTGTCGATGTCGGGCAGGCAGAGGCTCACGTATGTGCCAACTGTCTTGCCCATGCGCACGCTCTCGCACACAACGCCCTCTTGGCCGGTGGATACCTTGTTAGGAACGCCCTCGTCAAAGGTGAAGTGCGCCACATCCATCCAATAGTAGTCGTCGCTGCTCCTAACGTCGCTGTCGCGCCGCACTCCCACAACCGCAAGGAAGCTGTCGTGCGCAAGGCCATCGTTGGCTACGTATCCGCTTACCACGTCGCCAATCCACACGTGGTCTTTGGCCTTGTTGTCCATCATCTTGTTGTGCGACATACGATGGTACTGGTCGGTGTAGAGGCTCATGCTGCCCACGGAGCTCATGGCAAGTCCCGTGCTTAGGTTAAAGGTGTACACCTCGCCACCTGCGAGGACATGATCGCTCTTGACCCCATCGCCCAGGCGCTCGAGTCGTGCCGTGCCCAGGGCAAGTGGCGCCATCACCGGCATGTAGCGCTTGGTCTTGCCGGCCTTCTTCGACGCGCTTTGGGCGATTGCCTTGGCATCTTTGCCCAGCTCATGGGTCTTGTAGTCGGAGACACGATACTCATTGGCCGCAGGGTCAAAGTACACGTAGCGATAGGCCATGCTTGACCACGACCCGTGCGGCTCTGCCGTTGCATCGTTGCTCTGCCAGCCTGCAATGACAAAGGCTCCCACCATGTACGAGTATGTTGCGGTGGGCAGCGAGAAGTTGCCGAAGGTCGTATTGGCCGAGACTACTGCCCGACCCTCACCGGCCCCACCTGAGGCATAGTCCGAGAGGTCGATGTTCTCTAACCCCTTGACTGAGGCAACGTTGCCTTCGTCCTCGTTCCAGTGGAAGATGTGGCACGTTGCCGCATCGGACGCCTTCTTGTGCGCGGTGGGTGCCGAGGTTGTAATGGCCACCTCATCGGTGCCGTCACGGTCTAGGTCGCCCGCCGCAATGGTAACCACCGGGGCCAGACGCGCCAGCTGCCAGCGCCAGTAGTTTGCACCCTTGTGGTTCCAGGGATCAGGATTGCGGTCCTTGAGCTCCTGTAACGTAAGATAGTTGTCTGCCGCCCCCGTGTCGAGATAAATGACGGAGTAGTTCCAGCTGTTCCCGTCGGTCGTGCGAAACTGATACACCATGGCGTAGCGATGGCCATCACGGTCCTCGTAGGCGCCGGTATAGGCAAACAGCTCGTCGATGCCGTCGCCGTCTACGTCGGCCGCCTCTAGCTCGAAGTAGGCGTCGTATTCTTGCTGGTAGCCAAAGTCAACGTAGTTAAGCTCGTGGTAGCCGTCCGTGCTTAGAAACTGGCTTTCATGCAGCGTGGGCAGAAGCGAGGCAACCTCGGTGCGCGTGCCATCCTCGGCAACGGAATACACCATGACCTTGATTAGGCCGGTGTAGTACTCGCCGTTGCCTCGCCACTTTTGGGTCTTGTTGCGCCCGTATGCACGCAGCTCGGCGATGCAGTTGTCGCGGGCATCGGCCCCCTTGGTGAGGCTCAAGGGTACAGAGGTTGCGTACTTGCCGTCAAACTCGGCGTTGCTTACGGTCAGGACGCTCTCGGTGTTCCACGAGAGATACGAGCCCTTTGACCCGCCGTGGGTGCTGTCCAACGAGTCGCTGTTGATGCCATACCAGCTGTAGGCCCCGTACAGCTGACCCATATCCGAGTGGGTCATCTCCTTAAGGTCTTGGTTGTGGGAGGGACCCAGCGCGTCAAGGTAGTTGCGCAGCGTGTACACATTCTTCTTGGTTCCATTGGCTGCCACGTAGACCTCGCGGCTGCTGATGACATTCGACGCGCGATTTTCGGGATACGGCGCTACCGTACCCTCAGGCAGCTCGGGGCTTATTGGAAGATTGAGCGCCTCGTAGTGGGTAGGCTGGATGTCAGATGAGCTTTGGGCCTCTTCGAGCGTGATGTTGCCGTCGCCGTTGTAGTCGCCGTACTTGACCGCGTACGCCGTACGGGGAAGGGCAGCAAACGCAAGGAATACAAAAACAATGGTGGCCAGACGACGCAACAGGTGCAATTGGCTGCGTGAACCCTGGAAGTGTTGCTCCTGATAACTCGCGCCTTGGTGGCTTTTTGAGCAAAAAGGCATATGGAACAACCCTCTCTCTGACGGCAAAGTGCGCGTAGCATGCATTGCGTCCTTAGTGTAGCGGTGATGTGCAAAAAGTGCTGCCTACATAGCGGAACACTTTCCCCACGAATGTGTTTCGCTTACTTGTGCGATGCCAGACAAGCACGTAGGATGGTGTAGATGTCACGCAAGGGGCGTGGCGCTGGCCTCTTGAGAGGAGTACATATGGATACCAACGAGACCGCTGCCAACGTAGATGAGCTTGAGACTGTTGCAGAAGAGGCACAGGAGACGGTCGAGCAGGCAGAAGAAGCCGTTGTGGACAAGGCAGAGGAAGTAGCCGCAGAGGTCGAGGACGCCGCAGCCGAGGCTGCAGATACCGCCGAGGAAGCCGTTGAGGAGACCGCAGAGGTTGCCGAGGAAGTCGTATCTGACGTTGACGCCGAAGCTGAGCAGGTCAAAGAGGCCGTCCTGCAGGGGTTTGATCAGGTTAGGGCAACCCTTGATGCCAACGGTGATGGCGTTATTGATATCGAGGACGCCAAGAGGCTGGGCGACGACCTGGTAAAGAAGGGCACGGCTGTCCTGGACGCCAACGCCGACGGCACGGTTGACGCCGGTGAGGTTGTTGACGCACTGCAAAAGCGCGCCAAGGAGACCGTTGATGCAGTTGCTCAGGCTGCAGACGAGGTTGCAAAGGGCTTTGACGCCGACGGTGACGGAACGGTCTCGATTGACGAGGTCAAGAGCGCGGCCAACGCTGCTGCTAAGAAGGCCAAGGAGGCCTTGGACGGCATCTTTGGATCTGCA
>JAFWLX010000081.1 GCA_017510875.1 Atopobiaceae bacterium
CTTCAGGTTCTCTGAGGTAAAGCTGTCACCATCAAGCGTCTCAAGATTAATGGTTTTGAAAACGTCCGCCGAGGATTGCGTTGCCATCAAGTCGACCTTCTCGCCCCACGCCGTCGTGTAGGCAAACGTGAAGCTGATGATCCCGACAATCAGCGCGCATAGGACGACACGTAGCGTCGAGACGTGCATGCGATGATCTTTTTTTGCTGGCTTTGTTGAAGCTGGTTGGATGGCCATATGTGCAGCCCTAGCCATGCTCATCACCTCTTTCGTAATACTTCGTTTCAGCCCTTTGTGATTAATGCACAATCCTAGCATCGTGAGAAGCCTTTTTGAGCTGCGATTTTGGATGCGTGCTTGCAGAATTGCCCGTTAATGGGCGTCGTTTGAGAGCCGACACGATTTCGTGGGGTGCCAAATCGAAAAACAGCCCCCTAGAGATAGAGGGCTGGCAATAGAAAGGTTTCCGGTCCGGCGGATCTTAACGCTCGGGAGCAACTACTCTTCCGCATAGACCGACTTGACGATGTCCTCGATCTCCTTTCATTCCTTCTCGCTAAAGCGGTTGCCAGCAGTCTGCTCTTGCCACCATTCAATGGCGTTCTTGTACGAAATGTCGATCCTCTTGAGGCCTTCCGTTATCTCACGGATCTTTGCTTTTTCGGGTTCGCCTAAGACTCCTCCGACAACCGATTCAAGCATCTCGTCAGGAATCTCAACCATTTCGTTGATGTTGCTTATTTTGTTTTCACCTGTCCTTTACGAAGCTACCGCCGATTCTACTGAGGACTAATACGCGCCCACCTTGTCATATGTGGTACGTATTATGCGTTCCTTCCGTCTCACCTGCTGTTCTGAACGCACAAAGAACGCGACGTTGAAGCCCAGCTAGCCCATCAACACATCGTCAATGCCCTGTGCTGTTTCAGCAATCTCGTCATCCCTGTAGCGCTTCCCGCCGGTCAAGCTTTCCCACAGGCCCCTCAGCAGCCCGGCGTTTCCCTCCTTTGCAATGAAGACCTCCTCGTCAATGAGCGACCGCGAGAAGACCATCAGCGAGAGGTAATACACCACGACGGACGCGATGTGCACATAGGGATACTCCTGATGGAGGAGGTAGTAGCCAAGCAGGCAGTCTGCCAGCACGAAAAGTGTCGCCCCAGCACGAAGGTTGCCCTTCTGCCTCATGCCTGACATGGACATCAGCAAGACGAGTGGGGTGAACAGGCGGACACAGTGGACAACAGGGTCGGAATACGAGCCAGTGACGTAATCCCCCGCCACCACGCCGGTGATTGACAGCAGGAGCCACCATGCCCAGGTGGGCTTTGGCATACGGCTGTTCTCCAGGAACACTCTGATGAAGAGTGCGTGCGCGATGGCGTTGATCCAGGCGCCGGGGAGGAACCAAATCTCACTGACAATGTCGCCAGCCACGCAGGTAGCCAATGTCAAAAAGAGCTGAAGGAAGTTCTTGCTTCCGGGACGCTTGCAGCAGAAGCAGTATGCGAGCACCGCCGCGTCTGCCCCGAGCTTCCAGTACAGCCCAAGCTGGGGTTTTGAAGCGAAAAGCCAATAGCAAACCTCGCACTCGACGAGACAGAGCATGGCGATGGAGCTGAAGACGAAACGCAGCTGCCAAAACTCGTCGCTGCCCCTGCGGTTGATGGTTGCCACTATCGCGCGCAGGAGGATGAGCGCGAGGCAGGCGCTCAGTATGCTCTGCATGATTCCCACCCTCCAGCCACCTTTGATGTAGCAGAGGCCGAGAAGGTCAGTTATTTCCGATGCGGCAAACTGCTTGGGAGAAGTGCCCGGGGCGGGGATGACCATACGGTTTTCCTGCGTCTCGTATGCTACGCCCTCGTCACCCTGCTTGACGCTCTGGATGGTCTGGTATCCCTCATAGAAGGGAGCACAAACCGTGGTGCACGGAATCGCGATGAAGCGCATCTCGCCATCCCTTGTCGCTTTCCACTTCACTCGGTAATCAACGTCTTGGGGAAGTGCCAGGACGAGGACGGGGCCAGTCTCAGGTCGCCCGCGGTAGAGGTCAACAACAAGCTTGAGCCCACGCTCCTTCGCCGCGTCGAGCTGCTTGAAATCCGCCCCCACTTCAGCCAAGTAGAGAGGTTCGCCCGTCGAGGCGTCCTCGACGGTGAGATCGGGATCTCCCAGGGCAAGGAGGTACGTGAAGCTATCGGGACCTTTGAAGATGTCGCTGGTCGAGGGCTGCGAGTACATCCACATGAGGTAGAGATCCTCGATGTGTTCGTGGAAGATGCGCGAGGTAACGCTGCCCGGGTTAACCCCGCTCTCGAGGAATTCGTTGTTGTTTACAAGGTCCAGGGCGATACCACCGACGAACTCTATGATTTGGTCTTCGAGCTCGCTCGTATCTGTTGGGATAGGCGAATTCCGAATCGTCGCAGCCCTCAAGACGCGCAGGACGTTTTGCACGCTCTTGTCTCCGAGAAGGCTCAGGAGGTTCTCCTGGGCGCTGTAGTCGTAGTCCTCGCTCGTGGGGAAGAGCTGCTCGTTCATGCCAAGGAACAATCGCAGGCAGAGGTTGATTTTGGAGTTGTAGTACGTCTCGCTCTCAAAGATGTGTGTGAAGCCATATTGGACGTCGGCGTACAGGGGCGAGAAGTCGCTGTCGTACTCTTCGCCGGGGAGGTAGAGCGTCGTGCCATAGCGACCGTATCCCCACGAGGGGAAGGCGACTTGGGGGATGGGGTCTGATGGACCCACGATGTTGAAAATGTTCTCGTAGCTCTTGTCCGCGAAGTCCTTCGTGGTGCGCGGAGTCGCGAAGCAATAGGCAAAGACGTTGTCCTCGCCAAAGACTCCGCAGTCAACGAGATTTGCCGCAGTGAGGTTGCAGACGGCAGCCGCACGGCTGAACCCCACGAGCCAGATTTTGACCCTGCCGGTGATGTGGTGGGATCCGAGGTAGCCGAAGATGCGGTCGGTTACGCTGTTCGCGGCGCTATTGAAGCCCTGGTGGCGAACTCCGGTCCCCACCGTCATGTTGGAGAGCCACTCCTTCTTGTAGTTGCCGCCACAGATGCCGACCGCAAGGAGCGTGAAGGGCTCCCCGTTCTCGTCCTTGACGACCTTGCTGCCCATGGCCGTCGCCACGGTGTAGACGGACGGCGTCTTGTCGTAGTCATCCGAGCGAATGTCTGTGAATCCACAATCGGCGAGGTATTGAACGAGGTGCTCGTCCGGTTTCAGCGTGACGGCGGAATCTACGGGGATGGGGCGGTTTGCGCAGGTTGCCATGGTGATGGACATCTGTGCGAGCTCGAAGTTGAACGTGGTTGCCGGCTCGAGGAATGGCGCGTCGCGGTACGAGGAGAAGTAGTCGAATATCGCTCGCTTTGATCGCAGGCTCATTCCGGAGCGGACGATGATCTCTTGTTCCTGCTCAGGAGTTGCAAGCTCGGGCTCGTCTTCCTCCTCTTGCGAGAAGACCTCCTCTCCCTGGACGCCTGTGTTAGTTACTCCTGGATTGGCTGCAGCGTTGTCGGCTTCTGCGTATGCGAAGGTGGGGGAGAGGGGTGCCCCAACGAGCAGAAGTGCGAGCACAAGGCTGAAAAGCGTTCGTACAAGGTGGGGGATGTGACCTTGCCGTGCAGTTTGGGACATGAGAGATGCCTTCGGTCGGAAGGGATATGACATGTTTCGGCTGGGTGGGTAGCACGGGAATCGGGTGCTACCAGCGTTTTTTATTGTAGGCCTACTACTTGATGTAAGAGGAGGGAATCAAGGCCGAGCGCGTGCTGGAAACACAGGGGTGAGTTAATTGTCCCCCTCGAGGAGCGGTTGGATGCTCGATTGATGCATGATCTTGAGACGGAATCCGCTGGTCGTACGTATAATGAGCATCGTTGTGGACTCTATTAAAGGAGATGATGATGGAACTTGATGACCTGACCACAGAGCAGAGAGAATAGTTTGCGTCTTGCCAGAGCGTTGATGACATTCTCGAACTTGCCAAGCTCGAGGGCATAGAGATAGACGATGCGCAGCTTGAAGCCATCTCTGGAGGCCGTTCGTGGGACAGCGGCCATCTGGGGCGCCCTTGTC
>JAFWLX010000082.1 GCA_017510875.1 Atopobiaceae bacterium
ACCTGTCGGGACTCCGCCTTCGGCTCACGCTCCGCCCTTACGGCGCGGCAGCTGCGGACTTTTGTACGAACCCTTCGGGTCTTGACATGCCACTGGCATGTCAAGCAGACAGTCCTCGCAAAAGCGCCGCGCCGACGGGCGGAGCAGCCTCAGAGTCGTCCCGACAGGTTCCGCCCTAGGTTGGCGCAAGCTGAGATTGATTACCGAGTACCCGTCCCGCGTTGCGCAGCCATGGCGATAGAGAGCACCATGGGAGCCCAGGCGGCAAACTTATCTGGTTGGTCAGCAATCTCTTGGGCCAGCTCGTCGATACCTACCCAGCGTACGGCACTCACCTCCGATGGGCATGGGCTTACCTCGCCCACACAGGTTCCCAAAAGCACGTGGTCATACTCGTACTCGCAGAGGTTGTTATCAAACACCGCACGATAGGCAAACGATCCCAGCTCCTGTAGGTCTGCGACCTCACACCCCAGCTCTTCGTAAACACGCCTGTGGGCAGCCTCCAGCAGCTCCTCGCCAGATCGCGGATGCGAGCAGCACGAGTTGGCCCACAGGCCCGCCGAGTGATACTTGCAGGCCGCGCGTTGAGACAGCAACAGCTGTTGCCCGTCTTTGCCATCGCGTGTGAGAACCACCGAGAACGCCCGATGCAGCAAGCCATCCACATGCGCGCGCAGCTTGGTGGCAGAGCCAATAGGCCTGTCAAGCCCATCGACCAGTATCAGGAGGTCATCACAAGCCGGATCGTCCTTCATGGATACCAGATCGATCTCACGCATCCTGGTCTTCTCCACCCTCGTTTCCCTCCTCGAGTCTCTGGCGGTCAACCAGCTTGGCAAAGAGGCCCCCTTTGGCAATGAGCTCCTCGTAGGTTCCCTCTTCGGCAATCTTGCCACCGTCAACCACCAGAATGCGGTCGCAGTGACGCACGGTCGAGAGACGGTGCGCAATCACCAGACGGGTGCAGTTCAGCTTTTCAAGCGAGTCGGAGACATGCCTCTGCGTCTTGTTGTCAAGCGCGCTTGTAGCCTCGTCAAACATCAGAATCTTATGCTTGCCACACACGGCGCGCGCAATCATCAGTCGCTGGCGCTGACCACCCGACATGCTTCCGCCGCCTTCGGTCACCAGCGTCCTCATGCCCATGGGCATCTTGCGGATATCGTCTGCAATGTCCGCAATCTTAGCAGCTGCCCATGCGTCATCTTCTGTTGCAGACGGTGTCGAGATGGTGATGTTGGACATGATGTCGCCCAAAAAGAGCTTGCCATCCTGCATGACCGTGCCAATCTGCTGTCGCAGAGAGCGCAGGTTGACCTTGCTCACATCGTGAGAGCCATAGAGGATGGTCCCACGCGCAGGCACCTCAAAGCCCAAAAGCAGGCGCATTATGGTGGACTTTCCGCATTCCGACTTTCCCACAATCGCCACGTACTCGCCGCTACGAATCTTAAACGAGAGGTCCTGAACCACATAGGGAGCGTTTTCGTTGTACCTAAACGACACGCCCGAGACCTCAATCTCGCCGGTGAGAGACGACACGGAGGGCCTGTCGTCAGAAGTCTCGGGCTCGGTCTCTAAGAGAGGCTTAATCATCTCGGCCATGGGGCGGATCTTGACCAGCTCGCCTGCACCCGCAGCAAAGGCCATAAGCGCACCCGTGATCTGGCCATACGACACATTAAAGGCCATGAATCTGTCGTAGCTTACGTGCGTGCTACCCGCAAGATAGAAGATGAGCACGTTGCCAAAAGTGCCCACAAGCGCCACCAAGGCCGGCAGCGCCTGCAGCAGCGGTGGCCGGTTATATGTGCTTCGGGCGTACCTTGCATACCCATACGCCCACTTTGCCAGGGCACGGTCTTCGGCACCGGCCAGCTTGATCTTCCGGATTCCATTAAGGAGCGCGGTCACTATGCCCGACACCTTGGCATTCTCGGTGAGCGAGGCTTCCTCATAGCTCATGGTGATCCTTGTGACAACAACGGTGAGCACTGCTTGGCACAACACCACCAGCAGGGCGGGAAGCGCAAGCGCAGGCGCAAAGAACGCAATCTGGAACACATAGGTAAGCGAGAGAAGCGACGTAAGGCTCGTACCCAAAAACAGCGAGACAAACTGCATGGACAGCGCACTTATGTTAGACATGCGCATGGCCAGCTCGCCCGATTCGTACTCCTTGAAAAACGATGACGGCAGGGACAAAAGACGCGAGAATGCCGCAGCTGCCACAGTGACGTCAAGCTTGGTTGACACCCGTGCCATTATCAGGTTGCGCCACACATTGATGAGCGCGGAAGAAACCGTGACCCCTACCAGCAGCGCGGCTATAGGCGCAATAAGCCCCACGCGTCCCGAGGGAACAACCACACCATAGGCCACCCGGTTTGCCCAAGGCGGCAAAAAGCCAATGAGCGTGGCGGCAAGGGCGGCATACAACACCAGCAGGTAGTCGTCACGGCTAAACACACGCATGACAAACGCATAGAAGTCGCGCATCGTAAGCTTTTGCGCCGGAAGCGGCTTATAGAAAAGCACCGCCTCGGGATTGATGTGCGGAGCAACCTTGGCGCTCACACGCACCCTACGCCCGCTGCCCGGCTCAATGTAGCAGTAGCCACGCAGCCCACTGGGAAGAAGAGCCACCATCTCACCCGTATCAAGGCTCCCCAGAAGTGCCCCAAACGCCTGTTTATACCAGTCTTCGTCCAAGTGCACCTTGCGATACATGGTGCCCGAGGGCCGACAAAGCCAATCAATCCACTCGTCCACATCGTCAACGCCTTCGGGTACCTTGCCAGGCTCGACGCCGTTGTACCTAAGGCATGTCTTTACGGCACCATCCGCCTGCTCAAGGTCATCCACAAAAAAGAGGGGCGCGCTCTCGGTGTTGCTTATGCTTGCTGCAAGCTCGGCAAAGGCACGCTCGGTCATCTCCTCGTCAAGCCGTGCACGTGTATGTATCTGGGGCTCAAGCCACGTCATGCTAGTCGCTCCTCACCAGATCGGCATAGGCGCCGTTTGCGTCCAACAGCTTTTCGTGAGTGCCCCGCTCGACCACCTTGCCGTCTTCGAGCACAATGATCTCGTCGCAATCGCGAATGGTAGAGAGCCGATGGGCAATCACGATGCAAGTAATGCCCCTATCGCGAATGTGTTGCATCACCTCAACCTCGGTCCGAGCGTCAAGGGCGCTTGTGGCTTCATCAAGAATGATGATGGTGGGGTCTTGCGCCAGCACGCGCGCGATCTCAAGGCGCTGCAGCTGCCCCCCACTATAGTTGCTCCCGCCCGGAAGAATGCGAGAAGAGTAGCCACCCTCGCGCGATGCCACAAGATCGTGGATATCGGCATCGCGGCAGGCCAGAATGACCTCGTAGTCCTCGATAGACTGATCCCAAAGCTTTACGTTGTTGGCAACCGTGTCATCAAAGGTGATGATGTCCTGATCGACCACGGCAAGCGAGCCGCGCAGGATGATGCGGGGCACCTTGTCAATTGGTATGCCGTCAAAGGTGATGCTACCCGACCAAGGCGCATAGAGGCCACTTACAAGCTTGGCGATGGTCGACTTGCCGCTACCCGAGCCTCCCACTAGCGCCACCCACTGGCCTGGGCGTATGTGCATGTTAAAGCCCTCGATGAATGGCGGTTCGAGCGGTGAATAACCAAACGAGACGTCTTCGAGGTCAACCTGTCCGCTCAGCTTCTCACGGCCAGTCTTTTCTATGGCAACGCTGGCGGCCTGCTCGCTCTTGGGCTCCTCGGGAACGTCAACCTCGTATCGCATGACGTCTTCCACACGCTCCATCTGCGTCTGCATCTCTTGGACCGTCTGCCCCAAGCCAATGAGCTGGTTGACAGGAGACATGAGCGACGACAGGAAGCCCATAAAGGAAAGCAGCATGCCCGGCGTAAACTCTCCCTGCACAATAAGCCAGATACCCTGCGTGAGAACCACGATGTTAGTGAGCGCGGCAATGATCGTAGGAATGGCGCCAAGCCCCTTGTTGAGCTTGGTGGCCCGCACTTCCGCCTCGTTCACGTTGGCTTGGAAGCCCGCCCAACGGCCAAAGTAGCCATTCTCGGCACCCGCAACCTTTATGGTCTCTATCATCTCGATGCCACCTACGGTTGTTGCATAGAGCTTGCCGCGATCCTGCGCCGTGGCGCGCGAGATGTTGACGCGCTTTCGAGAGATGTAATGCGCAAGAATCGTGTTGATCAGCACATTGAACAAGCCAACCAAGGTGAGCGGCACGCTGTAGCGAAGCATGACCACCAAATAGAGCACGAGCATGACCGCGTTGATGAGCACGGGCGCCAGCTGTCCTATAAGCGTAAACACGATCGTTTCGTTGGTGGACTGACGCTGCTGTAGATCGCCCACCGTACGCTGTTCGTAGAATCCCACCGGCAGGTGAAGAAGGTGCCGCATGAAGCGCGACGATGACACCACAGCAATCTTGCCCTGTATGCGCATCAGGTAGACAGCATTCAAGATAGACACGATGCCACTGATCACAGCCAAAAGAAACATGAGCGCCACGAGTGGCAGCAGCCATTCGGGGTTCTTGTTCATGAGGATGCGATCCATGAACACCCGGCCAAACGAGGTTGAGACGATAGCGAGAAGAGAAGTGATAGCCGCCGTTAGCATGACAAAAAGTATGGGACCCTCAAGCCCTTCAAGCCTACTCAAAGCATAGCCCAACATGTTGGGCTTCTCGCCGCCCTTCTCGAAGGCATCGGTTGGCTCGAACACAAGCGTCACGCCGGTGAATGCAGACTCAAAGTCATCCATGGAAATCTTGACCTGGCCACGCCCAGGATCGTTGATGACGGCATATTTGCCTTTAAAGCCATCGAGCACCACAAAGTGATTGAAGTTCCAAAACAGGATGCAGGGAAAGGGCGCCTTTTTCCTTAGGCCCTCTGTCGAGTAGGTAAAGCCCCGAGCGCTCAAGCCGTAGGAGCGAGCGGCCTTCATGATATTGATGGCCTTGCTGCCGTCACGCGAGACGCCGCAATCGGCACGGATCTTCTCAAGTGGAACCCAGCGCCCGTAGTAGGCCAGGATCATGGTCAGGCACGCCGCCCCACATTCAAGATCTTCCATTTGCATGACCACGGGCACCTTGGCCACCTTGCGTGCCATCAGCTTTTGCCTCCAAAGATCAGACTGATGGGCGCAATGCTCTCGGTGGTAATGCTGACGCTAAGCGGCAGGCTCTTGTCAAAGTCTACGCGGTCTCCCCCCAAATGCGCTATGTATGACCAGTTTTGGCTTCCTGCGGCATCAAGCATGAGCGCAGAGGTCAAGACCTCGTCAGTATTGGTATCCGAGCGGGCCTCGACCGAGGTGACATACAAGGTCTCGCCTGCCACAGTGGCAGGGTTCCCCACGCTCACCTTGGCAGCGTCAGAAGCTGAAAGAAAGCATACGACCTCGTTACCCGAGACAAAGCCCGTGGTCTCAACGGTAGTTGCCAACGTGCCAAACACAGCCCATGAAAAAAGGCCCGCCAGAAGTGCGATGCACGCGCCCAGCAGAATCCAGACGCTGGGGTTGGTCACCCGAACATAGCGGTCAAGATCGTCAGGGCTTCTGAGTTTTTCCGAAGCCTTGCGATTGAATATGCTCCTTCCGGCTTCAGCCATCATGCATCCCTTCCACAATCACTATCGCTTGCCATGATAGCGCAGAGACCTCTCCCGCAGAACCGTGGAAGAAGTCTCTGCGCTATCATTGCGCGCGCTTGCCAAGCTGCTAGACATCGACATCGCCGACACCATAGGGTGTGGCGACTCCGCAAACGATATGGCCATGCTCGAGGCGGCCGGCGTAGGTGTGGTGGTATCTAACGCCACCCCCGACGCGGCAGCCATTGCTGACTACTGCGCCAAGAGCAGCTGCGATGACGGCGTCTTTGCCGAGGTGCTTGAGAAGTTCATCGAACCCCAGCACAAGTAGCACCAAGCTAGACGCTCTTCCTTGCACAGGACTGAGCGGCAGCGGGTTGCTGGTCACAGGCAGGCCAGCAACCCGCGGACAGGTCAAATGTATGGTCTTCGGTCCTCGCTCTTGCATCTGCAGGGGTCCTGTGGGTAAAATACCGCCCTGTAAGTAGGAATTACCAACAGCCAATCGAAGAGAGGCTATCGTGTCAGACCAGTTGCTAACTATTTCTGGGCTCTCGGCAGGAACCGAGGAGAAGCCCATCTTGCATGACATCAACCTTGCCGTGGGCGCAGGCGAGACCCACGTGCTCATGGGCCCAAACGGTGCCGGCAAATCGACGTTAGGCCACGTTATCATGGGTGACCCCGCCTACCAGGTAAGCTCGGGCAGCATCTTCTTTGACGGTGCCGACGTCACCGACCTTGGCCCCGACAAGCGCTCGCTGGCTGGCATCTTCCTCTCGTATCAGGCGCCGGTAGAAGTCCCCGGAGTTCCCCTGTACAGCTTCTTGCGCACCATCTGCCAGATGCGTCCAGAGCTCAAGACCACAGCTCGCAAGTTCCGCGAGCGCGTGGGCAAGATTGCCGACCAGCTTGACATTGACCAGAACTTCCTCACCCGCGAGCTCAACGTTGGCTTCTCGGGTGGCGAGAAGAAGAAGATCGAGATGCTGCAGCTGTTGCTGCTTCGTCCCAAGCTGGCCATCCTCGACGAGACCGACTCGGGCCTTGACGTAGATGCCCTCTCCATCGTAAGCCGCGGCATAGAGGCCTATCGCAAGGAGTGCGATGGTGCCCTGCTCATGATTACGCACAACACGCGCATCCTCGAGCGCCTAAACGTTGACCGTACGCACGTGATGGTGCACGGACACCTGGTGGCCGAGGGTCCTGCCAGCCTCATCGATGACATTGACGCCAACGGGTTTGCTCGCTTTGAGCAGGCGCTGGCACAGAATGACGAGGCGTAGGGCCATGAGCGACGAAACCCAAGCCACACGCAAGCGGGCGCAGGTACAAGACATCAACCGCTCGCTCTACGACTTCAAGATGAGCGAGGAGGGCTACGAGCGCTACGCCGACGGCCTCTCAACCGACATCGTGCGCGCCATCTCTGAGAAGAAGGACGAGCCCGCCTGGATGCTCGAGATGCGCCTGCGGGCTCTTGCCTGCTACGAAGAGATGCAGATGCCCGCCAACTGGGGCCCCTCCATCGAGATGCTTGACCTCAACCACATAAGCGCGTACGTATCTCCCAAGACCAAGCAGGCCGACAGCTGGGACGACGTGCCCGAGGACATCAAGAACACCTTTGAGCGCTTGGGTATCCCCGAGGCCGAGCGCGAAAGCCTGGCTGGTGTAGGCGCCCAGTACGACTCGGAGATCGTGTATCACAACATGCGTGCCGAGGTGGCCGACCAGGGCGTCATCTACACCACCATCGAGGACGCCCTGCACGACCCCGAGCTTGAGCCCATTGTGCACGAGTACTTTGGCAAGCTTATTCCCATGCGCGACCACAAGTTTGCGGCACTGCACTACGCCGTGTGGAGCGGCGGCTCGTTTGTGTACGTACCCGAGGGCATCACGCTCCCCTACCCGCTTCAGAGCTACTTCCGCCTGAACGCTGCCGGTGCCGGCCAGTTTGAGCACACGCTCATTATTGTGGAACCCGGTGCGGACCTGCACTTTATTGAGGGTTGCTCGGCACCCAAGTACTACGAGGCAAACCTGCATGCCGGAGCGGTAGAGCTGTTTGTAAAGGACCGTGCGCGCCTGCGCTACAGCACCATCGAAAACTGGTCCAAGAACATGTTCAACCTCAATACCAAGCGCGCCACTGTGGGTGCTGACGCCAAGATGGAGTGGGTCTCGGGCAGCTTTGGTAGTCACGTGAGCTACCTCTATCCCACCACCATCATGCAAGGCGCACGTTCTACCTGCGAGTTTACCGGCATCACCTTTGCCGGCGCCACACAAGACCTAGACACCGGATGCAAGGTGATCCTCAACGGGCCCGATACCACAGCCAGCGTGGACACCAAGTCCATCAGCAAGGACGGCGGCCTCAACACCTTCCGCAGCTCGGTGATGATAGGACGTCATGCCGATCGCGCCCGTGCCACGGTAAGCTGCGCCTCGCTCATGCTCGACGACATCAGCCGCTCGGACACCATTCCGGCTATGGACGTGCGCAACGGGAGCGCCAGCGTAGGGCACGAGGCAACCATCGGTCGCATCTCGGATGACACGATTCTCTATCTTATGAGCCGCGGTTGCAGCGAGAACGAGGCCCGCACCATGGTGGTGAATGGCTTTGCCGACCCTGTAAGCAAAGAGTTGCCCATGGAGTACGCCATTGAGATGAACAACCTCATTAAGCTCGAGATGGAGGGGGCGATAGGATAATGGCAGACCGCATCATCACGGCCAACCAGGCCGACCTCACCACGCTTGCCCACGTCAACGTGCCCCCTGCGCAAACCTGGAACTACCTGCGTACCAACGACATCACCTTTGAGGTGCCCACGCCCCACTTTGTGGGTGATGTGTACGCACGCCTTCCCCAGATCTTTGAGCAGGTGGAATGTGGCATTGGCCCTGAGGCCGTCACATGGATCACGCGCGCGGCAGGAGACGCCCGCTACATTGAGGTACGGGCAGGAGAGGCAAGCAAAGATCCCATCTACGTGGACATTGACTGTGCGGACACCCAGGTGCACGACACCGGCGTGCTGGTGCGCTCAGGCGCGCATGCCACCATTGTCACCTGTGCGCACGGCCAGAACGGACATACGTCAGCCTCGCTTCTGCGCGTTGTTGCCGAGCAAGACGCTCGCGTTACCATTATCGAGATAGTTGCCGCAGGAGCAGGCCAGCAGCACCTGGATGCCGTAGGCATCGAGGCCTCCAACGGGGCACGCATCGAGATGCGTCAGTACGCCCTAGGCGGCGAGAAGGTGGCGCTGGGCCTGTGCTGCAACCTGGCAGGTACTAGCTCGCGCTTTACGCTTGACACCCGCTACCTTGCCGCAGACACCGATGTGCTTGACGTAAACCACGTGGTGCGCCAGCGCGGCCGTCACACGCGCGCCGACATTGTGACCACCGGCATTCTGGCCGACTCTGCCCGCAAGACCATGCGCGAGACCATCGACCTTATCCATGGCGCCAAGTTTGCCGAAGGCTCCGAGATCGAGACCGTACTGGTCACCGGCGACAACGTGGTGAACAAGACCCTGCCGGTCATTCTCTGTGACGAGGAGGATGTGGCGGGCAATCATGGTGCCTCCATCGGTTCCATCAGTCCCGAGCAGCTAGACTTCCTTGCCAGTCGTGGCCTCTCTGAAGAGCAGGCCGAGCAGCTCTTTGCTCGCGCCCTCTTTGACGATGCCACCATCCACGCAGGCACTGCCAAAGCCCGTGCCGCAGTGCTTGAGCGCGCCAGTCTGGTGCTGGGCGCAGACGTCGCCCAAGACATTGCTGAAGTGCTTGGATTTGCCGCAGAGGAGGCATGATGCTGAGCCCAAAACAACTGTCATCCATCGAGGCCAACCCCTATAAGGCCGACTTTCCGCTGCTTGCCAAGCACCCCGAGATCGTATTTCTTGACAGCGCTGCCACCTCACAGAGACCTGCGGTGGTTCTTGATGCCGAGCGCAGCTTCTACGAGAACATGAATGCCAATCCCCTGCGCGGGCTGTATCGTCTCTCGGTAGAGGCAACAGCTTCCATAGAGGAGGCGCGCAAGCATGCCGCTGCCTTCATCGGCGCCGTTGACGAGGCTGGCAAGCCCCAAGGATCCGAGATAGTGTTCACCCGCAACGCAAGCGAATCGCTTAACCTGGTGGCGCACACGCTTCCGCAGCTGGTAGACCTTGGTCCCGGCGATGACGTGGTCATCTCGATAATGGAGCACCACTCAAACATCATTCCCTGGCAGCAGGTGTGCAAGGCCACGGGCGCCAACCTGGTGTACCTACGCCTAGACGACAGCTACACCATCACACCCGAGGAGATTGAGGCAAAGATTGGCCCCTCTGCAAAGATTGTCTCGGTCACCCATGTGTCAAACGTGCTAGGTGTGGAAAATGATGTTGCCGCCATAGCCAATCGTGCTCACCAAATGGGCGCAGTGATGGTGGTTGACGGTGCGCAGTCGGTTCCGCACATCAAGGTGGACGTACATGACTTGGGCTGCGACCTGCTGGCCTTCTCGGCCCACAAGATGGGTGGTCCCATGGGCATTGGCGTGCTGTGGGGCAAGGCAAGCCTGCTTGACGCACTGCCTCCCTTCCTCACGGGCGGCGAGATGATTGACACGGTGACCGAGACCAGCGCCGTATGGGCGCCCGTACCGCACAAGTTTGAGGCAGGCACGCAGGACGCGGCGGGAAGCTATGCCTTTGATGCGGCGCTAGGATACCTTACCCGTCAGGACATGAATGTCCTGGAAGAGCGCGAGCGCCTGCTGGCTACCTACCTTACCGACCAGTTGGATGCATTGGACTTTGTCTCCATCGTGGGACCTCGCGACGGCAGCCGTCACATTGGCGCAGTGTCGTTTAACGTACAAGACGTTCACCCGCATGACGTTGCCTCGATCCTTGACATGGGCGACGTCTGCATTCGCGCCGGGCACCATTGCGCGCAGCCTCTGCTTACCTACCTGGGCGAGCAGAGCACCTGCCGTGCCAGCATTGCCTTCTACAACGATAAGAGTGATATCGATGCCCTGGTTGAAGGGCTCAAAAACGTTTGGCAGGTGTTTCATGGCTAACACACTCTATACGCCGTCTTTCTGGACCACGCTAAGAACCCCGACTACAAGTATCAGATGGACGATGCAACCTACAGCCATGAGGGCATCAATCCCTCGTGTGGCGACGAGTTGACCTTCTCGGTGCGCATGGCCGCCGACGGCACCATTGAGGAGGCAGCCTTTGTGGGCTGTGGATGCGCCATCAGCCAGGCGTCGGCCGACATGATGAGCGACCTCATGATTGACAAGACGCCCGCCGAGGCCATTGCGCTCTGCGAGCTGTTCAAGCGCATGATTCGCGGCGAAGAGACCGACGAGGAGTTGCTGGAAGAACAGCTTGACGAGGCTGCCATGCTCCGTGACATTGCCCACATGCCTGCACGGGTTAAGTGCGCCGAGCTTGCCTGGCGCACTTTGCAAGAGATGCTTGAGGCACATGGTGGAAAGGACGACTAGCCATGGCAGGCGGAATGTTCTCGACTAAGGGCCGCTATGCCCTTAGGGCCATGGGAGATCTGGCACAGCATCCCGGCTGGGTGTCGCTTGGTGACGTCTCGGAGCGCCAGCATATCTCACGCAAGTACCTTGAGCAGGTCATTGCCCTTATGCACAAGGCGGGATACGTAGAGAGCTTGCGCGGCAAGGGTGGCGGGTACCGCCTTACCCGCAAGCCCGAGGAGTACACTCTGGGGCAGATACTACGGGCAGCAGAAGGATCGCTTGCGCCGGTCTCTTGTCTTGACTGCACCAACGACGAAATCTGTCCTATCGTTGAGACCTGCCCCACCGTGAGCATGTGGCGTGACCTGGGCAAAGTGACCAGCGGATACTTGGACAGCAAGACGTTGGCCGACCTTGTCAGCGGATCTTTGGACGACCAAACCACAGAGAAAGAATGAGAATCACGAGGGCGACGGTAGGTCGCCCTCGTGTTGTAACGGGCATCGCAGTCGATTAGCCAACACCGCCGTAGGTAAGACGATCGGCATATTAGGGAACGCATGGGGGATAACGCATGAATCGTGAAAACCAGATCATCAGGGCAAGTGCCATCAATATTGCAGGCAACGTCTTGCTTGCCGTGGTAAAGGGCATCACCGGAACCCTAACGGGCTCCATTGCCATCACGCTTGATGCTGTGAACAGCTTGGCCGACGCGCTGTCGTCAGTCATTGCCATCATCGGTACAAAGCTTGCCGGAAAGTCAGCAGATCGCAATCATCCCTTTGGCTACGGCCGCATAGAGTACCTCTCGTCTATCGTCATCGCCGCCCTCATCCTATCTGCAGGCATCTCCTCTTTTGTCGAGGCTCTGCGCAGCATCATCCATCCGACGGATCCTCAGTACAGCGTCGTCACGATCCTCATTGTTGCGGCAGCAGCATGCGTAAAGTTTGGTTTGGGCGCCTTGCTGCTACGCGAGGGAAAGCGCCTGGGATCGGGCTCGCTTATAGGCTCGGGCACCGACTCGTTTATGGATGGCGGCGTCTCATGCGCCACATGCGTTGCCGGCATCGTGTACATGGCGTTTGGCTGGAAAGTCGAGTCGTGGCTCGCAGCGGTCATCGCCCTGCTCATCATCAAGGGAGGCATATCTCTACTTTTCGAGACCGCCTCAAAGCTGCTTGGAGAACGCGCAGATCCAGAGATTGTAGCCAAGGTGGAACGCGAGGCGCAATCCGTTGACAAGGTAAAGCTCGCAAATGGCCTTGTGTTACAGGACTTTGGACCGGACCGTCTGACTGGATCCATCCACCTTACTGTGGACGGGCAGATGAGCGTTGCCGAGTTTGACACCGTTGCCCGTGCTACCCAGAATCGCGTCTATGAGAACTGCGGCGTTGTCCTGACAGGCGTTACACCCTACCCCGATGTCACGGCCGATGATGCAAGCCTGCGCGAGATCCGTACCGCCGTAAGTCACATCGTATGGTCAAACGATAATGTAGTCGACCTGCGTGGCCTGTACGTGGACAGCAACACGTCCACCGTACGCTTTGACGCCATCGTTAAATTTGGTTCTGGCGACCGCACCGAGCTGCAAACGCAGCTGCTCGCGGCATGTGAGGCAGAGTGCCCAGGCTGGAAGTTTGACATCCGCGTGATACCCGAGTTTGGCGACTGACGATCACAAGGCCTCAGAAGGTAGCTGGCGGATACCCGAGCAGCACGACACTGGCTGGTCTCGTACGCAAACCAGCGACAAAACGCTTAACAGGAGGATTGGGGTGGCCTTCCCCCAATCCTCCAAACCTAAAACATCCTATTCCAGCATTTGATGAGGGTCACGACGCTGGTATCGTCCATGCGCTCGTAGCGCATCTCGTCTACGCTCGTGCCATCACTGCACCGTTGCAAGAACATGACCTAACCCTGATGGTGGCTTTTGTTCCGTCAATCGTCGTGTTGATGTCTATGTTCTGCTCCCGTCTGCCACGACGTGTGGTCTTGGTCGGTCGTATGCCCCGTGACCGCCAACCTATTCGTTCAGACCGTCCTGAATCTTGCCCACATCCACAAACTCGTAGTCGGTTCCTCTGCCCAGAGCGTAGGTCACAGCGCCGCAGGTGACGTTGGCCAGCAACGCCTGGCATTTTGTGAGCCCCTCCAGCACCGCGATGTAGTCGAGCGTCCTTGTGTATGGATTTGAGCGCTCTTGCCCAAAGATCTCTATCAGGAGCTTCTCGTTGTTCTCCTCAAGCTGGTAGTCGACTCGCTTCTGATCAACGTAAATAAGCTTGTCAGCAAGCTCGCTGTCAAGGAAGAGCTTGAGGTACGACTCGTCCTCGGTGCAAAGGTACACGTAGTCAAAGTTGCCCTCGCGCACATAGTCGATTGCCTTTGCAAGCGTCGCCTCTGCGCTAAGCCCATGGGGCACGTACTTGGCCACCCGTTTGGCGTTGTAGTCGGTGCCACGCACAACTACGGCAAGTATGCGCTTGGCATCGGCCGGGAACACCTTGTCAAGCACCGCCTTGGTGTGAGCACTCGTCGCCTCGTTAAACTGGAGATCGTCACCATACTTAAGCTCGGCCCTCTTGTTTGAGAAGACAAACTCGGTCATATAGGGATTCAGGTTAAGGTTGGAGTTTTGGTCCAAGATGACGTGCTGGGAGTTGTACACCTCGGCAAGGTCGTGGTCAGAGAGCTGCTCGAAGAACATCGACCACACGTCATCACCCGACGTACCTGCAAACTGGTTGGGATCGCCCGCCACGCCAAGGTCCACCACGGGAATGAAGTCCGGACGGATGGCACGGATCATCTGCTTGGTTCCTATCACATTGGCAATGAGCGCCGTAAGGCCGTTCTCCTTTACCGGTTGCTTGATGAGATAGAACACCTTGCCAGGATTAAGAGGCCCGTAGTAGAACTCACGCCTAATCCAGTACATGCTTGTCATGAGCAAGAAGCTGGGAACATCATTGGTAAACACGCCCTGCACGTTCCATTCAATCTCGGGGTGCACACGCAGGGTCTTAAGGTCCTTGAACTCGGGATGCGCCTTAAACAGCTCCTCCTCGGAATCAGCGATGATAAGGTGCTCGTCCTCGTTGAAAAGGAGCCTGGCGTTTGGATCGATAAACACAATGATGGCGGACGGATTATGCTTACGAATCATCCTCGCCGTATGGTAGCTGTACTCCTCGAGTGTGGAGTAGATAAAGAGCTGGAACCGGTCCGCATACGACCAGTCAAGGCCCTGATCGTCGGCCGTGTACTCCCAATAGTTGGACAGGTGCATCTGAATCATGGGATTCTCGGCATCATCCCAGTTGACAGGCTTGTTCTTCTCAAAGCCCAGGCAGAAGGCGATGTTGCCGTCCTTGTCGTACACCACAACCTTATGATGTCGGATGTCCTTGTTGCGGTGATAGAAGTCTCTAGCCGTGATAAAGACGTTATCACCAATCGTGGTGTACTTCCTTACCTGTTTGGGAGCCTCACTTGCAGGGTAGACCT
>JAFWLX010000083.1 GCA_017510875.1 Atopobiaceae bacterium
CGAACGCTCCTACGCGCACGCCTGCATCTGTGCGTCCAGGGAAGAGTCCCAGATACCATGGGTGCCACGATCTTGGGAGGCGCGCGAGCAGCTCCGACAAGCAGCCGTAGGATTCGTCCGCCCCGAGCGAGGAGAAGAAGCCGCGCCTATCGTCGAGAGGCTTGCGGTTGAAATTGACGTATGCGCCTACGGCCCCGCTTCCGTCGCGCAGGTCGTGCGCGAAACCAATGCCGACGCCTCCCGTCTCGACACCGAAGTACCAGTCAAATAGCGCTTGCATGCCGAAGCCGCAACCAGGGTCAAAGCGTTCGCCTGGCTCCACCTGCCCGCGGTCATAGTACACATGCAGATCGAAGCCGGGATTACCGCAAAGCGGAACTTCCATCCAGAAGTTCGGGAATCGTCTTCCGATGAGGCTTTTCCGGAACGCCTCGATAGCCAGTGCGGTCGTATTGCCAAGGAAGGCATCGTCGTCCGTGCGTTGAGCTACGAGCTTCACCATTGTGTCAAACATCAATACGCGAAATGCGTCATCAGGGATGTGGGCCTCTCTCAAGTCCGATAGGTTGCCAGTACGTGTCTGGTCAATCATCTAACGCTCCTGACTACGCTACACAAGGCACCAAAGACAGTCATCTGCGTGGGCTTTTCCGCATTTTGTCTCAAATCTGAATCGGTTCCTAATGAGAATAGCATTCCCGACCATGCCCACGTCTTGGGCTTGCTGCTAGTTGATTGGCGCTGAGTGCACACGGCAAAGCGTCAGTACGAATCTCCTCGCGTTATCGATTGGCTTTTCGAGGGGCGAGATTATTACTTTCGGCGATTACGTTGCATAATGGTTGCTCAGAAAGCCAGTAACAAGCGGGAGGCTGGAATGGAACATCACCACCATCACCATTCGCATGACGACCACCACGAGGAGCCCATGACCCCCGAGGAGGCCGTGAGGTCGCTCCTCATACTCGGTCAGAAGGCGCTCGATGCAAACGATTACGAGGCTGCGATTGATGCCTATGCAAGTGCGCTGACAATTGGACCCAACGAGACTGCCTCCCTCAGCCTGGGGAGCCTCTATGCACGTGGGCTCGGAGTGCGCAAGAACTACCTTGAAGCAGCGCGGCTGTTCCATCAGGCAGAGCTTCTGGGCAACGTCATGGCGGGAAAGCTCTGCGGGAAGTGCATGTACGACTACATCCATCAGGGCTTTGATGGAAGGAGGCCTGCGGATCTGTATGCCGCGATGACCGTGTTCGTGACGATGGTCTATCCGGAGGCTGAGAACAGCGGGCAGGAGATTGCCAGCGGGCTTTTTGCAATCGCGAGCACCCATCTGAGCAAGGAAGAGTTCGTTGAGGCCGCAAAAGTGTTCCGAGCTGGAGCAGAGTTTGCAAACGACGGCTTCGCGCAATACTACCTTGGCCTGCTCTACAACGCAGGTGCGGGCGTGCAGAAGAGCGACCTCGCAGCCCTCTATTGGCTTGACCGTGCTGTGGATAACGGTGCAGGGGACATCGCGGTCCAGGAACGCGATAGCGCGCTTGATGCGTTGCGGCGAGCCTTCTCCGCTGAGGAATTCAACGCGATGATGGGGACGCTGGCTGAATGGTGCGAGGAAGGCTCGGCCGATGTGCCTGCCGACCATGACAAGGTGGAGCGCTGGCGTGAGCTCGCCTCATGATGGATGGACGACTTCTATTACGAGTATGAGGGCCATGGGCGAGCAGAGGGAGGTCCTCAGGCCGCTATGCCAGCAGAAGGACGTCGAGATTATCGAGGGGCACCTGATGTCCGGCAACGTCCACATGCTGTCGGGCACACCCTAAAACTGGGTGGGTTTATACGAGCCATGTCCTTACGGGAAAAGCCGTAAGGACACGGCTCAGATCGAACAATTCTTGCCAAATCATGCCATCTCCTTACGGCAAAAGCCGTAAGGAGAATGAATAACGCAAAGGATTTGGTTCGCACATTTGCAATTGGTGGTATCTGACATCGCAATGTGAGAACAAGGGCGTTGGGACGGGGGAGAGGCAGCTCGTCCCAAGTCTGGGGCGCTGGTCGCCGAGGAGGGAAGGCTGCGCGGAAGCGCGTTTTGCCTACTCCTCCGGCTTTGCTGCAGGACGCTGCACGCCGTCGGCCGCACTGGTTACGAAGAGGCGACCAGCCTCGTCAATCCTTGCGTCCGCGACGGGCACATGGCGCGTTAGAGCATCAGCGACAGTGACGGAGTGGACTCCATTTACCTTGGGGATGTCGTCACCGAGAACTCGAACCAGAAGCGTCTTGACGAGTTTGCCCTGGGCATTTCCGATACGGGCTTCATCGGAAGTGATGATGATTGCAAATCCGTTCTCATCCTTGTACGCCTTGATTTCTACAGGCAGTTGCTCGATGGGAATCTCGTTATCCTCGCTGGCCGCCTGCTGATTCTTTTCGTTGTTTGCCACGGTTTGGCCTCCTTTGTCCAAGCAGTGTGACAAGTCTATTTGTTGTGTCAATGGTACCCATTTTGGCTCCTGACAATGGAGAAGTAAGAGCCGCCTTCATCGCAGGCTCAAACCCTTCACCGGGCATGTGAACGGCCTGTCGTTCGTTCAGCAGGCACTCTTGACCTCGCAATCGTGCGCAGGTAGACGATGTGCGACCGTCTTTGGCAAACTTAACCCAAAGGCTCAAAACCGTGATAGTCTGAAGGGGTAGGCCCTCGCAACCCGCAGAAGGAGAATCAAGAGTGAATAGCTTCGTGGAGAGCGCTCCCTTATCTGAAGCGCGCGTGTACGAACAGCACATGGAGAAGTTTATTCCAGAGGAGGATCGTCCCTGTTTCCATCTGACGCCTCGCGTCGGTTGGATGAACGATCCCAACGGATTCTCATACTATCAAGGGGAGTATCACCTGTTCTACCAGTACAACCCCTATGGTATCGTGTGGGCGCCCATGCATTGGGGTCACGCGGTGAGCACCGATTTGCTGAAATGGAAGCACTTGCCCGCAGCGCTTGCACCAGACAAGCTCTTCGATGACAAGGAGGGTTGCTTCTCTGGAAGCGCCATCGAGCTGCCCGATGGGCGACATATGCTTATGTACACCGGAGTGAGTGCTGACGGGCACCATCGTGATGGCACGGTAC
>JAFWLX010000084.1 GCA_017510875.1 Atopobiaceae bacterium
GGTCGCCGCGTGGCCGGCCCGTGAGGGGCTGCGCCCCCGAGGACCCTTCTGACAGCCCCGAGCTGCTGATGGCCTCATGTTTTCCAACTTGGGCTTTAGCTACTTCTCTCTTGCGCCTTCTGCTAAACTGGGCAAGTTGCAACCTTCGTCATTAGGAGGAATCCCTCATGGTAGAAAAGCCTAGCTTCTACATCACAACCCCCATCTACTACGTTAACGCTGCCCCTCACCTGGGCACCGCCTACTGCACCATCCTGTCTGACGTGATGGCGCGCTACAAGCGTTCAACCGGTTACAACGTTAAGTTCCTTACCGGTCTTGACGAGCATGGCGAGAAGGTCCAACAGGCAGCCGAGGCTCACAACATGACTCCGCAGGAGTGGTGTGACAGCCTGGCTCCCGCCTTCCACGACATCTGGAAGACGCTCGAGATCAGCAACGACGACTTCATCCGTACCACCGAGCAGCGCCAGATAGATGCGGTGCAGTACCTCTGGAACCGCATGAAGGAGGCCGGCTATATCTACAAGGGCAGCTACGACGGCTGGTACTGCGTGCCCGAGGAGACCTACTTCACCGAGACCCAGGTGCAGAAGGCCGATGAGGAGCGCCACACCGAGGGCCAGCACCTATGCCCCGACTGCGGTCGTCCCCTTGAGCGTGTTCAGGAGGAGTCGTGGTTCTTCAAGCTCTCCGAGTTCCAGGACAAGCTGCTTGCCCTGTATGACGAGCATCCCGACTTTGTGATGCCCGACTTCCGCATGAGGGAGGTTCGCACCTTTGTCGAGGGCGGCCTGCGTGACATCTCGGTGAGTCGCACCAGCTTTGACTGGGGCATTCCCGTGCCCTTTGACGATAAGCACGTGACCTACGTGTGGTTTGATGCCCTGCTTAACTACGCCACTGCCGTGGGCTTTGGCAGCCCCGCCATGGCCGACGAGTACGCCTATCGCTGGCCCGCTCAGTTCCACGTGGTGGGCAAGGACATCATTCGCTTCCACTGCGTCATCTGGCCGGCCATGCTCATGGCTATTGGTGAGGCCATTCCCGAGCACGTCTTTGCCCATGGCTTCCTCATGGTGCGCGATGACGAGGGAAAGAACGTCAAGATGTCCAAGTCGCTGGGCAACGCCATCTCGCCAAAGGATGTCATCGACCTGCTTGGCGTTGAGGGCTACCGCTATTACTTCATGACCGACTGCGTGCCCGGTGAGGATGGCGGCATTAGCTACGGCCGCATGGAGCAGGTGTACAACGCCGATCTGGCTAACAGCTGGGGTAACTTGGTGTCCCGCGCGCTTAACATGAGCGCCAAGTACTTTGACGGCAAGACGCCCGAGCTTCCCGATGACTGGGCGCAGACGCAAAACCCGCTGCGCAGCATTGCCGAGGGTATAGCTGAGCGTTACTGCGCCAGCATGGACGTCATACAATACACGCAGGCAAAGGATGTAGTCATGGAGCTGGTGCATGCGGCCAACCACTACATCGAGGACTCCGCTCCCTGGAGTGTGGCAAAAGATCCCGCTCGTGCCGACGAGCTGGCCCTGATCATTGCTAACCTGCTTGAGTCCATCCGCATCTGTGCGCATCTCCTGGCACCGTTTTTGCCCTCAACCTCGGCCGAAGTGCTCCGTCGTATGTCGCTTGAGGACGAGATTGACACCGACGACCTGGTGGCCATGTGCGCCTGGGGCGGTCTTAAGGGTGGCGTGACTGTGACCAAAGGTGACGCCCTGTTCCCGCGCCTGCAGAAGAAGTAATAACCAGCACGGTGAATGGAAGGCTCCCCGGACGACTGCCTGTTTGGGGAGCCTTTTCCTAGCGCGAGGAGGCAGAATGCCCGTGTACTCCTGGTTGGCTAGCCCGCGCGAGACGCGTGATGTGCTTGACCGCCATGGTCTGACCACCAAGCATCGCTTGGGACAGAACTTCCTGATCAGCGATGCCATAATCGGCAAAATACTTGATTTGGCCGAGCTGCATGATACCGACGTGGTCTTTGAGGTTGGACCTGGTATCGGTACGCTTACGGTCGCCATGCTTCCGCTTGCTGGGGCGGTTGTCTCGGTAGAGGCGGACCGTAGCCTTAAGGATGTGCTGGCCGAGACCTGCGCGCGCGATTCCGAGCGTTTTGCTCTGGAAATGGGTGATGCCTTGCATGTGGATGGCACCCAATTGCGCGATGCCGTCGCGTCGCTGGGTATCGATGGGCTAGACCCCATGCCCAACAAGCTCGTCTCAAACCTGCCCTATCAGGTGGCTGCCACCTTGGTGCTGCAGGTCTTTGAGCAGATGCCCTCAATCGAGCGAGCGGTAGTGATGGTGCAAGCCGAGGTGGCCGATCGTATGACTGCGGTACCAGGCAGCAAAACCTACGGTGGTTACACCGCCAAACTAGCGCTGTTTGCGCGCCCCACCGGCCGCTTTGAGGTGGGTCCAAACAACTTCATGCCGCCTCCGCATGTTGACTCGGCGGTCATTCGGCTCGATCGCTCGCCCGTCTGTCATCCCCTTACCGGACAACCGCTCTCCCAAGAGCAGATTGCTTGGTGCTGCCAGGTGATCGATGCGGCGTTTGCCCAGCGTAGAAAAACCATCCGCAACTCTATGGCGGCAAGTGGGTTTGAAAAGGACTCCCTTGATATTGCCTTTGAGCAGGCGGGCATCAATCCCAAGGCGCGTGCTGAAACTCTTGCGCCAACTGACTTCGTCAGACTGTCCTGTGCACTGGAGATGAGGTAAGCGTGTCAAAGAAGCATCGCCTTAAGGCTGCCGAGCTGCTCGCCCTTACGTGCGAGGACGGCTATCTGTTCCATGACGCAAAGGGAAAGCCTGTCGAGCTGCCACAGCCTGCCGCCCCTCTGGCAGATACCCATGGGCATCTTACACACTTCAGGCAGCACAATCCTGCGGAGGCCTTGGCGCGGGCCTCACTTGCAGGAGTTGGCTTGCTTGGGGTCCCTGTTGACCCAGTGGGTGACGCGCGTGATCCGCGCTGGCTGCTGAGCGCCCTTGACGCATGGATTGAAAATGCACACACCTGTATTGACGAGCTGCGTTCGTGGGGCGTGCAACCTTGTCTTGAGAATCCCTACGAACTTTTAGACCATGTGCACCTTTGGGTTGGGGTTCATCCGTATGGGGCAGCGGAGTTTAACCAGAGCAAAGCTGCGCACAAGGCCCTTCACGAGCTGCTCTCCTGCTCGCGGACGGTTGGTATTGGCGAGTTTGGGCTTGATTATGGACCATACAATCAGGTAGATCCCAAAGAGCAGATGCAGGCCTTCAGAGAGCAGCTGCTTCTTGCCCACGAGCTGGATCTTCCCGTAGAGCTGCACATTAGGGATGCTGATGGTGATGCAGAGGCGTCTGCGCATAAGAATGCCGCGCAGTTGCTTGAGGAGCTTGGGGTGCCAAAGGCAGGGTGTGACCTTCACTGCTATACCTCTGATGCACGTGTGATGGAACCCTTTGTGGAGCTTGGCTGCTATGTGGCCTTTGGAGGTGCGGCCACCTTCCCTCGCTCGCAAGATATTCGTGAGGCGGCATCCCTTTGCCCCTCTCACCTGCTACTTAGTGAGACTGACAGTCCCTACATGGCACCCATGCCACTGCGTGGCATGGAGTGCGAGCCGGCTATGGTGAGCTTTTCGGCCGACCTGCTGGCGACGGTGCGCGAGGAGTGTGGATCTGGTACAAGAGACGAGACCTATCGCTCGCTTTGGGCCAATGCGCACCGGCTGTTTGGGCTTGAGGCGTAAACGGTGGGTTGCGCTAGAAACCTTTGCAGGCTTCCCGTATGACTCCGTATGCGTCAATGAGTCTTTCAAGCGACCATGCAGCATTTGCGGGACTAGTTGAGGGAAGTCCGACACACGCTACGTTGCAGAGTGGCTCACATAGCTTGTGGTAGAGGCGGGTGGCAGTGGATCCCGTGGTAAAAACCGCCGTTATGGGGGCCTGCGCAAACACCACATTCATGTTGTTGGGTATGGGGTTGGCAATGGATGCGTCGCTGGCGCCAACTATGTCACAGCTTGCGATGACATCCCACAGGGCAAGGTGATGCCTGCGCAGCAGATCGTAACGGCCTTCGTTGGTGAGTGGGTCTGTTTCATCCCAAAGCGCAGCAATAACACGCCAGAAGCGATTGCGAGGGTTTCCGTAGTTGATTTGGTTCTCACGTGATTTGGGGCTGGGTACGGTGCCAAGTATAAGCACCCGACTGTCTGGCCATACAACCGGCTCAAATGACTGGACGTGTGTGATTGGCATTCCATTCCTCTCAAAAGGCGCTGCGCCATCTATAGATAGCGTTTGGGCGTATGCATGTGGAGAATCTATGGGAGCGAATTCTGCCTACTCTCCGATTGACGCGCAATGCTTGTTTGGTCAAAAACCCAACAGCACTATTACCACGGGTTCCTTCTTCAAGGTGCCTAAAAATGACCACTTGGTCGTTTTTCGTGCAACCTAAGGCGTAGTTTCGCACAACCTGCATATGCAAAGGTAGAGGGCACTTACAGGAACTAGCTGAAGAAGGCGCCATGGAAGAAACTGCTTATGAGTCCGGCTCGGCCATGTCGCTTCTGGCCTGGTGCACAGCCATGCGAGATGCAGCGCAGGAGCTTCTGTGGCCTACGCGCTGCGTCTGTTGTGACTATCCGGGGGAGCTGCTTTGCGAGAGCTGTCGCAAGAGTCTTCCCTGGATAGAGCAGCGATGGGCATGTCCCGTCTGCGGAGCACCTTTTGGCTCGCTTATTTGCACCGAATGCAAGAAGGATTGGCCCAGTCGTTCGTGCGTGTGTGCCTTGCCGTTTCGTGGCCCGGCAGCACAAATGGTAACGTGCCTTAAAGACAGCCACGAGCTGAGGCTTGCACCGGTGATAGCCGCCGCTATGGCAACGGCCCTTGACGAGGCATCCGCATGGCCGGTGACAGATGGCACCTTGCGATACGACACATCATCGCTCGACGCCCTTTGCTATGTTCCCGCAACGAGGAAGGCATTCAATAGGCGAGGATTTGACCACATGGAGCTTGTCTCTCATGAGCTGGCATGGTTGACCTCACTTCCTGTGGCCGATGTGCTTGTCAGAGACACGGGGAAAGACCAGCGCTCTTTGGGACGCGAGGACAGACAGGCTAACTTGCGCCATGCCATAGACGTCGTTGGCGATGTATCGGGACTTGACCTTCTCTTGGTAGATGATGTAATCACAACAGGAGCCTCGGTCTGTGCCTGCACCGAGGCGCTTCTTGAGAAGGGTGCCCATTCGGTAAGTATCTGCGCATTGGCTCGTGTCTGGTGAACTGAGGACGTTGCCGCCCGCGGTCTGGCCGGGCCGCAGACGGCAACGCTCAAAATGAACTTCGAAACTGTCCCCTGCGATTCGCCATCTGTTTCAGTGCTTGCAGCTGGTATACTTTCAAGCGTCTCATTCCAGGTCTGTGGTTGCGGTGGGCATAGACGTTCACCTAGTCCAAGGCAGACGAGGCCCAAGGGATCCACGTAAGTTGTCGTGTGCGCACGACAGCGATCATGGCTCGTCCTAGAGGTAAGGCGCACCGTCCGTTATACGCAAGAGGCATACGGCCTCGCGGGCGAGAGGGCCAGTAGTGAAGGACGCCGCGGCGTCTTGAGCAACCGCTCCGGTGTGCGAGTGTGGGGGCAAAGACCAGGTCAGCTGGGTGAGACGCGCAAGGGTTGGCTGCGTTGAGGCAAGGCGGCGCTAGAAGCTTACAAGGAGGTCCGGCAGATGCGACAGGCACGGTTGGCATGGATTGGGGCGTTTGCCATAGCCTTAGCTACATTGGTGGTCCTTTCTGGATGTACGATTCCCTTTGTCAACGTTGAGGTTCCTGTCAACGTTCCCGAGGCCGAGGAGGTTGGTCAAGAGGCCTCTGACCTTGGCATACCCGTCGTCAAACTGCCCTTTGGCGTAAGCACATCGGTTGAGGAGGCGCGCCAGAAGGTTCTGAGTGGCAAGGCCTCGACACTCGGCGAGGGCACGTTGGTGGTACCGGGCTACCTTACGGTAGGCGTGCGTACCCTCACCTCGTCGGCACCCATGTGCGTGCAGGGAGAAAACGGTATTCTTTACGGTCTTGATGTCGACCTTGCTGCAGCGCTTGCAAGTGAGATGGGTCTTAAGGTGCGCTACGTTTCCGTAACGGACACCTCCCTTTTGGGAAGCGACTGTGACATCGTCATGGATACCGCCCCTGATACCTCTGGTCGTGTTGCCGTTGTGGGCAACTACGTGCAGACGGCATCCTCGTTCTTCTATCGTGGCGATACAACCGTGCTCGTTCCCACCGATCTGGGCGGTAAGAGCGTTGGTCTCCAAAGCGGCTCGAACTCCGAGACGGTGCTCAATCGCACGGGGCTCATGATGAGCCAACAGTCGTTCCCCAGCCTCAATGACGCTTTTGACGCGTTGGCGGCAGGACAGGTTGACTTTGTGCTGTGCGAAGCATATCCCGGTGCCTATCTGGCCACATTCCATCCCGGCGTCTCGTTTGCCGGTTCGCTCGAGCTGCCTGAGTATTACGGCGTTGGGGCCCTTTCTGCCAACTCCGAGCTGGTGGGTCAGCTGCAGGCAGCCTATGACGTGATTACGGCAAACGGAACCCTCGAGGACGTGCGCTCGCGCTGGGTGGGCTCCATGCCGGCGCTCTCCGAGTTCTCGCTTATCCCAGACATTCCCGAGGGCGATTCTTCGGCGTCGCTGACCTCCCCAGACCAGGTGGGCGTTGGCTCGAACAATGGGTCGGGGGCAGGAGCTAACGCCATTACAAGCATATAGGGGCTTTTTGTAGAGCGCATGCACTTAGTTTGCCCGGTAACCGCTTGCCGAGAGGGTGACATGCGGTCTCTGCGGCAATCTACCGCTTGGCGAATAGGAATGGCACGCACCCGCGTTTGGGTATGTACTTGATACAAGGCATCAAAGCCTGTTTGGCTTCCAAGAACTGCACATACACGACGTAAGGAGGCATCGATGGTCGACATCAAAATCTCGGGACGCAAGCTCAACGTTACCGATGGGATGCGCGACAGGGTCAACGAGAAGATAGGCGAGGCCCTTCGGGTGTTTGAAGTTCAGCCAATGAGTTGCGACGTTGTTCTCAGGGTGGACAAGAATCCCTCCAACCCCGAGCGTAAGACCTGCGAGACCACCGTCTTTGTTCGTGACAGCGTCGTGCGCGTTACGGCAAGCTCCACCGACATGTATAGTGCCATCGACGAGGCTGCCGATAAGGTAGAGCGCCAGCTGCGCAAGTATAAGACCAAGGTCATCGACAAGCACAAGCGTAACAGTCGCGGCATGGCACATCCCGAGCTCGAGGCCGTTACCGCCGAGAGCCTCAGCCAGCTTATCGAGCCCGCCGAGGAAGACGATCAGCTCGTGCGCGAGAAGGTCATCGAGCTGAAGCCCATGACCGAGGAAGAGGCTTTGGTTCAAACCGATCTTCTTGGCCATGACTTCTATGTTTTCGAAAATGCAACAACGGGTCTTATCAACGTAATTTACCACCGTCATAATGGTGGATACGGTATCATCAAGCCGCGTATCGAAAGCGAGGACGACGAGTAGTCCTCTCAGAAGATTGAGAGAAACATGGAGCAGGACGTCATCACCAACGCCGCTTCCACAGACTACGATAATGCCCCGGCCGACGTGTCCAACGTTGGCCGGGCATATCACAGGAAGCGCAACTGCAAGATTATCGTCGATTCGCCGGCAGACTTATCAGCTGAGATCGCTTCGCGCTTGGGAGTGCGCGTCATTCCCTTCAGCTATGTGACGCCAGAGGGTGAGTTTGTGGACGACCTTTGGGAATCGCGTGACCCACACGAGTTTTACGAGTCAATGCGCAAGAACCCCGACATGCGCATTACCACGGCAGCCGTCACCCCTGGCCGCTACATGGAGATCTTTGAGGAAGAGCTGGAAGATGGCCTGCCCATCCTTTACTTAGGGTTTACCGGGGGACTCTCTTCCTCCATCGACTCGGCGCGACAGGCTGCCGAGGCGGTTCAGGCCGCACATCCCGACACCAAGATCTACGTGCTCGACAACCTGTGCCCGTCCATGGCCGCCGAGCTTCTGGCTATAGAGGTAGTGCGCCAGGCTGCCGAGGGCTACACGGCCGAGGAGCTCTACCACTGGGCGTCCGACGCGCGCTACTTTGTGCAGGGATACTTTACGCTGGACAGCCTGCACTGGCTGGCCCTTGGCGGTCGCATTCCTCCAACCGCGGCCAATGTGGGCGGCAAGCTTGACATCAAGCCCGAGCTCACCTACGACCGTACCGGCGCCCTGTCGCTGCGCGGCATGTGCCGTGGCCGCAAGAAGGCCTTGCGTGCCATCCTGCAAGACTTCCGCGAGAACTACGTGCACGATCCGTCTTTGCCCATAGGTATCGCCTCGGCTGACGCCGACAAGGATGCCGACTGGCTCGAGGCCCAGATTCGTCGTGAGAAGGGCTGCGAGGACGTGGTCATCATCCGTAGCAGCATCTCTCCAGTCATTGGCAGCCACGTGGGTCCCGGCATGATTGCCGTGGCCTTCTGGGGTACCGACCGCAGAGAAAAGCTCTCGCTCACCGACCGCATCGCTCGTAAGGTGCGCGGTGGCAAATAGTTGTCGCACACGAACATAGGGAGCACGGTGGCATGGCGCACAGCATACGCAAGGTTGCGTTTATTGGCACTGGCATAATGGGTGCCCCCATTGCGGGGCACCTGCTTGATGCCGGATACGCCCTAACGGTATACAATCGCACGCCGGAGAAGACGGATAGCCTGGTAGAGCGTGGTGCACACCGCGCTGCGAGCGCTGCGGAGGCAGCGCGCGACGCTGATGTGGTCTTCACCATGCTTGGCTATCCTACCGACGTAGAGGACGTGTACCTTGCAACCGACGGGCTCATCAGGGTTGCCAAGCGAGGCGCATGGCTTATTGACCTCACTACTAGCTCACCTCAGCTTGCGCGTGACATACACGATGCAGCCGAGGCATGGGACAAGCACGCGTTTGACTGCCCGGTGACCGGCGGCCAGCAGGGTGCCAAGCTGGGGACCCTTACGCTCATCGCGGGCATCTTGGAGAAGGACGCAGAGCCTGTGCGGCCTCTTCTCGATACCTTCTCGTCCAAGATCTTCTGGTTTGAGCAGGCTGGTGCAGGGCAGATAGCAAAGCTCTGCAACCAAGTGTCGCTGGCGGCAAGCCTGACGGGTGCTGCCGAGATGCTTGCTCTTGCCGAGCAGGCGGGGCTCTCGCCCCAGCTGGTGGCCCAGATGGTGGGGGAGGGCATGGGAGGCTCGGCGCAGCTCTCCCGTGTGGCGCCCCTGGCTCTTGAGGGCGACTGGCGCCCGGGCTTTCTGGCCGAGCACCTGCGCAAAGACCTTGCGCTCGCTCTGGAAGCAGCCGACGACCTGCAGCTAACGCTTCCCGTTACCGAGACGTCCTTTAACTTGGTGGACATGCTTTGCCGTGTGGGCGGCTCAAGAAAGGGCACGCAGGCGCTTGCCCTGCTGTATACCGACGAGCCCACCAGCACTGCAGCCGGCCTTGACTGGTCGCTCGCCGACGGTGACCAGCAGGACGAGATACCCCCAAGCCCTGCTCGTCAGCGCTACTTTACCGGCACAAAAGATCTGTAGGCACAAGTAGCCCCATATCACTCACGTCATGAACCCGCGCGGCAGGCGCAACTATGCCGCGCAAAGAAAGGAACCAATACCGTATGAACGAAGCTACCCAGAGTTCGATGGCGGTTCTCATCGACTACGAGAATCTTGCCCTCGGAACCGGGAGGCGTAAGCGCAACGGCCATCAGGAGGTTGGTCCGACCCCTGATGTGAAGCGCATCCTAGAACGCCTTGTTGACAAGGGGCGCATTACGGCCAAGCGCGCATATTGCGACTGGCAGCGCTTCTCAGATGCCATAACTCCTCTGCACGAGCTGGGGGTCGAGCTTATCGAGATTCCCGATCGTTCCTATACCGGAAAGAACTCAGCTGATATTCGCCTGGCGGTCGACGCCATGGAGATATGCCTCACCAAAGACCACATAGACACCTTTGCCATCTTATCGGGCGACTCTGACTTCTCGCCTCTGGTGTCCAAGCTCAAAGAGTTTGGAAAGACGGTCATTGGCGTGGGCATGCAGGCAGCCACTAGCTCGCTGCTCGTTGAGGTGTGCGACGAGTTCATCTTCTACGAGGACATTGTGAGCGCAGGCGGCATCCCATCGTTTGAGGGCAAGGTGGGGCAGGACAAGTATCCCTGCTATCGTCTTCTGTTTGAGACCATCGACGCGTTGCAGGGCGAGAATGACACCTCGATTCTGGCCTCGCGCCTTAAGGACACTATGAAACGCAAGCGTCCTCAGTTTACCGAGCGCACATATGGCTATCGTTCGTTTACTATGCTATTGCGCGAAGCTGCAAAGCTTGGCTTTATTGACATTCACCAGGATCCCAGAAGCGGAACCGTTATGGTTGACGGATTCTCGGAGTGATAGAAAGAGGTTCCACCATGGCAGAAGTAATCGTTGAAACGCCGAGCGTTGACAACCTTGTGGGTGCCCTCACAGGAGCACGTCGCCGCTCTCGTCAGGAGGCCGCGCACCAGCTTGCCCTGATGGCGCACCAAGATGCGCATCAGCTGCTTCCCTATGTGGACGAGCTGGTGGATGCGCTGTATCGTCCCGAGGCTCAGACGCGCTGGGAGGTCTTTGATGCCTTGGGCGAGCTGTGCCTGATCGATCCCGAGGCAGTGGCCAAGGGTTACGACGGGGCCGAGGCCTCGCTGTTTGACGAGGGCTCGGCAACGGTGCGCCTTGCGGCGTTCCGTTTTCTGTGTCGCCTAGGGGCCTCGTCTCCTGCGCGCTCCGATGCATCGTGGCCTCTGCTTGACGAGGCCATACAGTGCTACCACGGCGATCCCGAGTATCACGACATGCTGCTGGCGCTGCTTGAGTTTGCGCGCGGCGACCTCTCGGAAAACACCCGCGATGCCCTGATTGCACGAATCTCGTTTGACACCACTAACAGCCAAGCCTACATCAAGGCCTTCTCAACGCAGATTGTCGCCGCGGCCAAGGGTGGCGAGTAATATGGCACGTAAGACAGGCGGTACGCCACGCACTGCTACGGTGCGGCAGGGAGGCGGATCTGCCTTTGGAGTGTTTTTGCTCTGTGTGCTCATAGCTCTGGTTGCGGCAATGGGCGGCTTTTTTGTGGGCCATTTTATGCTGCTGAGCAGGGCAGCCTTTGGACAGCTTACCAACAAGACCAGCATATCCGAGAAGCAGTTGGACAAAGTGGTGGGCACCTATCGCTATAAGGGCAAAACTTACGACATAACCGCACGTGAGGCCATTGCGCAAGAAAGCTCGCTTGACTCCATGCGCAACGATGACGGCAGCTACCGAATGCCCTCAACCGAGAGCGTAATCTCGGCTGCGCGCACGGCGGTGCTTATGCGCGAGGTCGAGGAGCGTGGGATCAGTGCGAGCGACGACGAGGTTGCATCGTTCGCCTCGCAGACCTTTGGAACGAGCGACATGCAAGACCTGGCTCGCATGTACGGTATGGACGAGGATACTGTGCGCGACCGGGTAAGAGAGTCTACTTGCATCGCAAAGCTGCGTCAGGAGGTGGCTCCCGCTGCCCAGCAGCCACCCGCCGAGCCTGTGGCACCCGAAGATGGCGACCCTGAGGCCGCTACTGCCGACTACGCAAACTACATCATTGCTCTGGCTGGCTCCGAGTGGGATGCCACCAATGGCATCTGGGTTGAGGGCGGACCGTTTGCCACCGCCCTCAAGGAGTACAACGTGAGCGCAACGTCGGCAACCTATGCGGCGGCGCAGACGGCATACAACGTTGCCTACCAGCAGTACAGCGCAGACATTACCGGCTCTGCCGACGCATGGACCGCATACGTGAATGACATTCTGTGCAAGGCAAGCATCGCGGCGTCCACGCTCGCGTCGTAGGGGTGCCGGCTTGGATGTGATAGTAAGCGCCTGCCTTCTGGGGGAGAAGTGCCGCTATAATGGCGGCTCAAAGCCTTCGCGTGCGGTCATCGACACCACGCGCGGTATGCGGGTGCATCCCGTATGTCCTGAAGGCGCGGGTGGCCTTCCCGTTCCGCGTCTGCCGGCAGAGCGCGTGGGCACACGGGTGCTTGCCTGTGACGGCACCGACGTAACAGATGCCTTTCTTGCTGGTGCGCAGGCCTGTCTCAAGACGGTGCATTTGACAGGGGCAACGCTTGCCTATCTAAAGGCCCATAGCCCATCGTGTGGCTGTGGGCTTGTATACGATGGTACGTATTCTGGTACGCTGACAAGGGGAAACGGCGTCTTTGCCGACCTCCTTGCGAAAGAGGGTGTATGTATGGTTACCGAAGAAGTGGTTGAGAGCTGCAAACCGTCGGTGGAGCATCCCGTGGCATTGGTGTTGGGAACGGGCTTGGGTCACCTGAGCTCGCTTGTGCATCCGGTGAGGCGCGTTGACTATCACGACATTGACGGCTTTCCCGTTGATGCGCGCCCCATGGAGGGCCACAGCTTTGAGGCAACCATAGGTACGGTTGAGGGCGTTCCTGTGGTGGTGTATCCGGGGCGCATCCATCTCTACCAGGGCTATGACGCTGCCGAGGTGTCGTCGCTTGTGCGTCACGCGCACCGTTTGGGCTGCCGTGACATCATCTTTGCCTGTGCGACGGGTGCCGTTCGTGGCAATGCGCACACCGGTTTGGGCATCATCACCGACCATATCAACCTCACCGGCGCCAACCCGTTGGTGGGAGCTGCCAGTCAGCGTGGGCTCCAGACGCCGTTTGTGGGTATGGTGGACGCCTACCATCCCTACCTGCGCACGCTGGCGCGCGGTGTGGCCGATGACTTGGGCATAGCCGTTGAGGAGGGGGTCTGTGCCGGCGTACTGGGCCCCAGCTTTGAGACGCCGGCAGAGGTGCGCATGCTTGAGGGCTTGGGTGTGAGCTACGTGAGCGTCTCATGTGTATGCGAGGTCATAGAGGCAAAGGCTTTGGGCATGAA
>JAFWLX010000085.1 GCA_017510875.1 Atopobiaceae bacterium
GCAACGTGCTTGGCGACATGCCCTACTTCGGGCCGGACGGCAACGCGACCCTGGCCTCCATGAGCGAGTTCTGGTCCGGCGTCAACCACTTCCTGTGGCTCATCGGCGAGGCCGTGTTCCACCTCGGCATCCCCGTGGGCATCTGCTGGTCGGTTACCCGCAAGATGGGCGGAACCGAGATGCTCGGCATCGTGATGGGCCTCACGCTCGTCTCGAGCCAGCTGCTCAACGCCTACGCCGTCCCCGGCGCCACCGAGGAGACCTGGGCCGAGTACAGCTGGAACTTCGGCTTTGCGCAGGTGCACATGGTGGGCTACCAGGCGCAGGTGATCCCCGCCATCCTTGCGGCCATCACCTTCAACTACCTGGAGCGGTTCTTCAAGAGGATAATACCGAGCATCGTTCAGATGATCTTCGTGCCCTTCTGCTCCATCCTGCTCGCCGTCATGGCGGCTCACTTCGTGCTTGGCCCCTTTGGCTGGTGGCTGGGCAGCGGCGTGTCCTCAATCGTGAACGCCGGCATCACCGGCGACTTCCGCGTCGTCTTCGGCGCCGTCTTCGGCGGCCTCTACGCGCCGCTCGTCATCACCGGCCTGCACCACATGACCAACGCCATCGACCTGCAGCTCATCGCCGACTACGGCGGAACGATGCTCTGGCCCATGATCGCCCTCTCCAACATCGCGCAGGGCTCCGCCGTACTCGCCATGATCGTGCTGCAGAAGAGGGACGAGAACGCCGAGCAGGTCAACATCCCCGCATGCCTCTCCTGCTACCTGGGCGTCACCGAGCCCGCCATCTTCGGCGTCAACCTCAAGTTCATGTTCCCGTTCGTGTGCGCCATGATCGGCTCCGCGTGCGCCGGCTTCCTGTCCTGCCTGTTCAGCTGCACCGCAAACGCCATTGGCGTCGGTGGCCTGCCCGGCATCCTGGCCATGCAGCCCCAGTCCATGCTTCCCTACGCACTGTGCATGGCCGTGGCCATCGTCGTTCCCTTCATCCTTTGCTTCCTCGTGGGCAAGCGTCAGGGCGTCGACAAGGCCGCAGCTGCCGCCGGCGACGCTGCCGCAGCCCTTGAGGCCGAGCAGGCGGCTCACGATGCCGTTATGGCAGCCCTGCCCTCTTCCGTAAAGGCAGTTGCCGCTCCCAACACCCTCGCAGCTCCCATGACGGGCGTTGCCGTAGACATGACCAGCGTTCCCGATCCCGTGTTCGCGAGCCTTGCCATGGGCAAGGGCGTGGCGATCGAGCCTGCCTCGGGTGCCGTGTACTCGCCCGTGAGTGGTACCGTCACCATGCTTGCTGGCACCGGACACGCCGTGGGCATCCTGTCCGACGACGGTGCAGAGATTCTGCTTCACATTGGCATCGACACGGTTGAGCTCAACGGCGCCCCCTTCGCCCCGCGCTGCCAGGCCAACCAGAAGGTCAAGGCTGGCGACCTCCTCATGATCGCCGACCTACCCGCCATCCAAAAGGCTGGCAAGCCCACCACCACCATGATGATCGTCACCAACAGCGATGACTACACCGACATCGCTCCCACGCTGGGCAACTGCAATGCTGGCGACGCGGTAGTCAAGCTCAGCAAGTAAACGGCCAAAGGACTTATGTCCTTCCTTTCCTATGGGCGACCCGCCCCCACGTGGGTCGCCCTTTTTGTAAGCAGCAGGCGGCAGGTCCGCTCATGCGCCATTCAGGTGGGCCTGTCCATGAATAGTAGAAGGGATTGGCATGACACGTATGATTTCTGAGCGCGACGCTTTTTTGGGCAGCAAAGTTGCCTACGAGATTTACATTCGTTCGTTTATGGACAGCAACGGCGATGGGGTGGGTGACCTTCCCGGCATCACCCAACGGCTTGACTACCTGGCAGACTTGGGCGTCGACTACCTGTGGATAACCCCGTTCTTTGTGAGCCCGCTCAAGGATGGTGGCTACGACGTGGCGGACTACTGCAACGTGGACCCCGTGTTTGGCACCATAGACGACTTCGACGAGCTTGCCCGTGAGGCCCAGAAGCGCGGCATTGGCCTTATGCTCGACATGGTGTTTAACCACACGTCCGATCAGCACGAGTGGTTCCAAAAGGCCCTTGCGGGAGACGAGCGATACCAAGCATACTATCTGCTGCGCGATCCCGAGCCCGGTGCCACGGCAGAGGATCCCGGCAAGCCTCCCACCAACTGGGACTCCAAGTTTGGCGGCAATGCGTGGGAGTTCAGTCCGCAAATGAACAAGTGGTACCTGCACCTGTACGACGTGAGCCAGCCCGACCTTGACTGGACAAACCCGCAGGTGCGCGAGGAGCTGGCTGGTGTCCTGCGCTTTTGGGTGGACCATGGCGTTAAGGGCTTCCGCTTCGACGTGATCAACAACATTTCCAAGGGATGCTTCGAAGACGACTTTGAGGGTGACGGCCGACGCTTCTACACGGACGGTCCGCACGTGGACGAGTACCTTCAGGAGCTGGTGCGTGAGGGTGGCATTGGCGACCTCATGACCGTAGGCGAGATGAGCTCCACCACCATCGAGCACTGCATTAACTACACCAAGCCCGAAAACCACGAGCTTGCGATGGCCTTCTCGTTCCATCACTTCCGTGTGGACAACGTGGACGGCAACCGTTGGTGCAAGGCAAAGGCAAACATTCCCATGCTGCGCGAGACCTTTAGGTCTTGGCAGGAAGAGATGGCGGTCGCCGGTGGTTGGAATGCCGTGTTCTGGACCTGTCACGACCAGCCGCGACCCGCCACGCGCTTTGCCGATGACAGCACGCCCGAGCTGCTGAACTTGTCTGCCAAGATGCTGCCGGTGTGCACCTTCTTCATGCGTGGCACGCCCTACATCTACCAGGGCGAGGAGCTGGGCATGACCAACCCCGGCTTTACCAGCATCGATGCGTATCGCGACGTGGAGTCCATTAACTACTACCACATCATGCAGGATGACGAGGGCAAGAGCGAGCAAGAGGCCTTCGAGATCATCGCGTATAAGTCGCGCGACAACGGTCGTACACCGGTGCAATGGGATGCGTCGGCGTATGCTGGCTTTAGCACGCACGAGCCATGGATTGGTGTGGGCAACAACTACAAGTGGCTCAACGCCGCGGCCGAGGTGGACGACCCCGGTTCGGTGTTCTGCTTCTTCAAGCGACTGATTGCCCTGCGTAAGGCGGAGGACATTATCCAAGGTGGAGACATTCGCTTTGTGGAGAGCCCCGCGCCACAAGTCATCGTGTACGAACGTACCTTGGGCGACGAACGCTTGCTGGTGCAGTGCAACTTTAGCAACGAGGAGCAGCCTGCCGCCTTGGCCGAGGGTGGTGAGGTGCTTGTTAGCAACTACGACGAGCCAGGCGACGGTGTTACGCTGCGTCCTTGGGAGGGCACGGTGTACGTTTGGCGCTCGTAGCGTAGGTGCGGTTTTCGCTTCGTGTTGGCCAATGGGGGCTTTGTCCCCTTTTGGCCAACCTGTTCGTTCCAAACGCAACTGCACACGATTGGAGGAAACATGGCAGATGAACAACGCGTTTGGTGGAAGGAAGCAGTTGTATACCAAGTGTATCCACAGAGCTTCGCTGACTCCAATGGCGACGGCGTTGGAGATTTGAACGGCTTGACCGAACGTCTGCCCTACTTGGCCAAGCTCGGCATCGACGTCATCTGGTTGAGTCCTGTGTATGCCAGCCCCATGGACGACAACGGCTACGACATTGCGGACTATCGCGCCATCCAGCCGGAATACGGCACGCTGGAAGACTTTGATCGCATGTTGGCGCGCGCGCACGAGCTGGGCATAAAGATCGTGATGGACCTTGTGACAAACCACACGTCCGACGAGCACGCCTGGTTTGTGGAGAGCCGCAAGAGTCGAACGAGTCCCTATCGTGATTACTACATCTGGCGTGACGGCAAGACTCCGGGTTCGCCAGAAGAGGGTGGAACCCCACCAAACAACTGGGAGTCCACGTTCTCGGGATCGGCATGGGACTACGATGAGGCAACCGCTCAATGGTACCTGCATTGCTTCTCGAAGAAGCAGCCCGACCTCAACTGGGA
>JAFWLX010000086.1 GCA_017510875.1 Atopobiaceae bacterium
GAGAGCTTCGTTCGGCTCACCCAACTACGCGGGGCATGCTGATGCTGTACTGGTATTTGTCGCCAGGTACGACCTGCTTTGATACGTGCAACGGGGCACCAGACTGGTCGTAGACGTGGTCCTCTATGAGCATGAGCGCGGAATCGCGCGGCACACCGAGCTGGAAAGCTTCCCGGCTTGTGGCGTGGCAGATGCCGATTGACTTTGTCCCGTTGTTTGGCTCGACGCCATAACGCGCTTTGAGCGCCTGATAGAGCGAGCCATTGAGCTCCTCCCCCGTCAGGTCGGCGTAGATCATGGGAAGCCAAATGGTTTCGAGCATGACGGGCTCGCCATCGACGTGGCGCAGGCGCGTCACCTCAAAGACTTCGTCCTCAGCCGAGATGTCGAAGAACTTTGCCAGTCCAGGCGTGGGGGAGACCGAGCGTATATCGACGGTGCGAGTCGAGGGCGTCGAACCAAGGGATCGAACGTTTTCGGTAAAGCTGAGGAATGTCGGACCCACTACGTCGTCGGGTTCTTGTTGCTGAATGCGCTCGGACACAAACGTCCCTTTGCCCTGGGAGCGTGTCACGTAGCCCTCATCGACAAGGAGCTGCAGCGCCTTGCGCACCGTACTGCGCGAATAGCCGGTGGCGTCACACAGCGTGGGCTCGCTCGGCATACGGTCACCTGGGCTATAGGCACCAGACCTGATGTCTCCGCGCAACTTGTCAGCAAGTTCCATGTAAAGGGGGTTTGTGCTAAGGGCTTCTGCTGTCATGAGGTTGTACGCATCCAATCATTTCAACGGGGGAACTACATACAAGTATACCTAAAGCGAAATACCATCGAACCACAGGTCTAAAGAGCTATTTCTAATCCACAAGTGGTATAGCTTCATGTCTTCTCCACAACATGAAAGATAGACTTGTTATCTACTTGTTTGTATGTTTAGATACAGGAAGATTACAAGTAAGGCGGAGCAAGAGAAGGGAAGACCATGAAGCTCACAGAGGAAGTCGCCAAACTTGTCTCAGAGATCCTTGCGAAGAAGGAGAGCGTTGGGGGGATCGTAAACGTCGTGTGGGTGGCTGCTGGCGGTTCTAACGGTGGCAACTATCCGGCGCAGTACTTCATGGAGCATGAGTCAACGCAGGTAGTGAGCCATGCCTATACGTCCAACGAGTTCGTGCGGGCAACTCCGCGCTTTGTCGGCGAGAATACCTTGGCCGTGGTGGTGTCCATGCGTGGTACCGCCGAGACCATCGAGGCGGCTCGCGTGGCGAAATCCCTTGGTGCCGCGACGGCGGCCGTATATGTTGATGAGTCTGGTCTGACCGATGTCTGTGACTACACCATCAAGTACGACAGCCTGGCGGTCGATACCTCTGACATGGGGCGAACCAACTCAGCGGTAGTGCTTGCCCTTGCCATGGAGCTCGTGCATCAGACGGAGGGGTACGCCCAGCATGACAAGGCCATGGCTGCGTTTGATCTGGTGGAGCCCCTCTATCGCAAGGCCTTTGACTACTGCCAGCCACTTGCCTCTGCCTGGGCGGCGCAGAATGCCGATCGCCCGACCGTAAACGTCATGGGCTCCGGCCCCACCTTCGGAGCCGCCTACGTCTTTTCCATCTGCAATATTCAAGAGATGCTGCAGATAGACTCGGTGACTACCAACTGCTGCGAGTTCTTCCATGGTCCGTTTGAGATTCTCGACAAGCGCACGAGCGTCTTCCTGCTTATGGGCGTTGGTCGCAGCCGCGCCAACGATGAGCGCGCCCTCGAGTTCCTTCAGCGATATGGTGGCGAGCGCGTGTACGTGCTCGACGGCAAAGAACTGGGTCTGAACGACATCGACGATGCCGTCTCCGAATACTTTAACCACCTCATCTTCAGCCCCATCCTTAACAACGTGTATATGCGTGCCCTGTCGGCGGTCACGCACAAGGACTACATGACGCGCCGTTACATGTGGAAGGTGCGGTACTAGGCGCATGGCGCGAGAGTCGGGAGTGGCAATGGGGCAGCGTGCGCAGGGGGTGCTGCTGCTTCTGGTGGCCGGCATTCTGTGGGGGTTCAACGGCTTGTACGTACAAGTGCTCGCACGTGCAGGCATGAGCCCAACCACCATTGTGTTCGTGCGCTACCTCTGCGCCCTGTTCCTGCTCGTCCCGATCGTCTCCGTTGTTTCCAAGCGGAGCCACCGCGATGTGCTCGCCATCGCTCCCCAGTTCGTTGCCTGCTGTGTGGGCATGGGTTTGGTATCCAACGCATTGGGGAGCGTGCTTTCGGCCTATGCGATTTCGCAGGTGGGCGTGTCGGTCAACACGGTGCTCCTGTACACGGCTCCCGTCTTTGGCTGCGTCATGTCCTGGCGCTTGTTCGGGGAGAGCATGGGTCCCGCGAAGCTTGCTGCCATAATCAGCAACTTCATCGGAGTCGTGTTGGTGGTGGCTGCGGGTGGAGACCTTGGTGGAGGGGGATCCGTGGGCTTGGGCATAGCTGCCGGGTTGGCAAACGGGTTCGCCTATTCGCTCATGGCCATCCTCAACCGTCCCATCGCAGGGAAATGCCACCCACTTACCGTGGTGTTTTATGGGTCATTGACGGCTTGTGCGGTATTGGCGCTTCCGGCGTTCGGATCGATGGAATTGGCGCTGTTGGCACAGCCGACCGTCGCTGCCGCGACGCTCCTGTACGGTGTTCTTTCGACCGTGGTGGCGTACTTCGTGTACCAGCGGGGCATGGCCAAGGGGGTCGAAACCTCCCAGGTGGCCGTCATTACCTCGGTCGAGGTGGCCGTGTCCTCATGTGTGGGGACGATTGTGCTGGGGGAGCCGTTTTCGCTGGTGACGCTCGTCGGCATTGGGTGCGTTCTTGCGTCCATCGTGCTCATGAACCTTAATGCACGTGCCGGTGAGATACATGGCGTGCATATGCTCCTCACCGCGGAACAACTGCGAACTGCGTACGGCGTCGAGACCGATCTGGACGCAGCAGTGAATAGCGTGCGCGAGCGCAGGGAGCGCATGACAAGGCACCAATAACCCGCGAACGGTATGTTATGAAGGATAAGTGGTTGTCTGTAACTTGTAACTGATTGTCACGAACTTGTATGGTATAAATGAATCACGGAAGATACATGTAAGGAAGGGAGCAAACAAGTGAGGCACGTGATCCTAGCATCACACGGGAATCTGGCACGGGGGATGGCCGACACCATCGGCATGATCGTCGGCGAGGTAACAAACCTTACCACCTACGTGCTCGAGCGCGACGACATGGACCCCATCTCTAACCAGGTGCGTCGTGAGCTCGACAGGTATGACGCCTCCGACGAGGTCTTTATCTGCACCGATATGGTCGGCAGCAGCGTCAACAACGACATGGTTGGTCTGCTGGGTTCCTACCCCAACGTCACGCTTATCAGCGGAATGAACCTGCCGCTGGTGATCACGCTCGTCATGGATGAAGGTCCCGCGACCGAGGAGGAGGTCGACGAGGTCATTATCATGGCGGCCGAGTCCATCAAGAACTGCAGCAAGGCCCTGCGCATGCAGGCTGAGGAAGAGGAGGACGACCTATGATCAAACTTGTACGTCTGGACTACCGCCTGCTCCATGGACAGGTCTGCTTCACGTGGGTCCAGCATGTCAGCGCCAGCCGTGTCATCATCGTGGACGACGCCAGCGCCAACGACGACCTCAAGAAGAGCGCGCTCAAGCTGGCCAAGCCCCAGGGCGTTCGTCTGAACGTGTTCACCCTCGAGCAGATGCTCGCCAAGATGCCCAAGGTCAAGCAGCTGAACGAGAACATCATCGTCATTTTTGGCGATGTGCACGACTTGGCAACTTTCTGTCAGGCCCACCCCGAGGTGCGCGAGGTCAACTATGGTGCGACCGCCAATCGCCCCGGCGCAACACAGCTTGACCAGTCCGTCTTCCTGCTACCCTCCGAGATCGAGGACACCCGCGCCATTCTGGCAACTGGCGTCAAGATCTACAGCCAGCAGACGCCGTCGCACACCCGTACTGACGTAACCAGCATCTAGTAACCACTGGCATAGCGACGTGCGCGTCGCGCCAACCTCGAAACCATTGCCCGCAAGGAACCACCGGGCATGGCATAGGACA
>JAFWLX010000087.1 GCA_017510875.1 Atopobiaceae bacterium
ACCTCGCCCTGAAGCTTCTCGCGCTCCTCGGCCGAGAAGTTGGTGGTGTCTACCATGTCGACCGCCTTTGACCCCAAGGCAATGGCCTCGTCAAACAGGTCGAGCGAGCGCTCAAGCGAGGTGTTCTTGTCGCGCACCTGGCCAACAATCTCGTCAAGGCGATCGGTTATCTGCTCAAAGCTCTTGTAGGCAGAGACGTCGGGCTTGCGGGCCATACGCTACCCCCTTGCCCATTCAGGAAGATCGTCTTCGGGCACGACGTCTACGGCAGCATCCGCGCGGGCAAGCTCGACAAGCTCGTCATCTGCGGCTTCGGCCTCTGCCTCGCCTTCCTTGCCCTGGGCAGACATCTGCTCAAGAGCCTGCGCAACCACGTCCTCGCCCTCCTCAAGGCGTCGGGCAACCTTACCCAGAAGCCCGTTGACAAAGCGCGACGACTCGTCAGTGCCGTATGCCTTGGCCAGATCAACGCACTCGTCAATGGCCACGGCCACATCAACTGCCTCTACCTGGAGCATCTCGTAGAGCGCCAGCCTCAACAAGTTGCGGTCAACCGCTGGCATGCGCGACACGCTCCAGTTGGCAGATGTGGCACCTATCACGGCGTCAATCTCGTGAAGCATGGCGTCGCAACCCAGCGCCAGCTCTTGTGCATAAGGATCAAGTGGGCCCTCGTCCAGGGCATACTCCCCCTCAAGCACATCGGCAACCGTCCTGCCGGTTGCCTCGGCTTGAAAGAGCAGCTGCAACGCCTGGCTACGTGCCAGCGTGCGGCCACCAAATCTAGTTCCCGCCACGCCTACTCCTTAGGAAAGACGAGACTGTCGATGCACACGTCCACCGAGCCAGCCTCAACGCCCACTTGCGAGGCAATGGCACCCGCAATTGCCTCGCGCACTGCGGCGGCAAGCTTGGTGAACGGGTAGCCATAGAACACTGCCAGGTGCACGATGATGTGCAGTGCGCCATCAACAACATCGGCGTCCACGCTTTTGTCTGGTGCAATGGAGCGGCTGGTAAACACGCGCACGAGGCTCGAGGCAATGTCGTTGCCGCCCACGCACACAACACCTTCCACACCCTCGGCAGCGCGAATGACAATGGCCCTCACCACGCCCTTTGAGACGTTGATGCCAGAGATCTGAAGCTCGTTCTCAGCCATGTGAAGTCCTTTCAGAGTGCCCGGATACTGCCCTGGCCTAGATGTCGCCCAGACCAGGGCATACGTTAACGCTAGACGCGACCCACAAACTTGCCGTCGCGCGTGTCAATCTTGATACGCTCGCCCACGTTAAGGTACATGGGAACCTGCACCACAGCACCGGTCTCGATGGTGGCGGGCTTGCCGCCGCCTTGCACGGTGTCGCCCTTAAAGCCGGGCTCGGTGTCCACAATCTCGGCCTCGATGAACATGGGCGGCTGCACGGCATACAGAACGCCGTTGGCATACTGCAGCAGGCAGGTGTCGTTCTCCTTGAACCACTTGGCGTTGTCGCCAATGAGGTCTAGGCCAACCTCGATTTGGTCGTAGGTTTCGTTGTCCATGAAGTAGTAGATGTCACCATCGTTGTACAGATACTGCATTTCGCGTGTCTGCATGTTGACGCTCTCAAACTTGGCAGACTGCTGGAAGTTCTCCTCGTTCACGCGGCCCGTACGGATATCGCGATACTTGGTGCGCACATAGGTGTTGCCCTTGCCAGGCTTGACGTGCTGGGCCTCGAGGATGACGCAGTCCTTGCCTTTGATGTTGACGCCCAGACCAACCTTAAGATCGGTAATGCTCAGAGTTGCCATGCGATGATACCTTTCGATCTAGTACCGAAATAGCTTCGGATACGCTCACATGGCGAAAAGTATAGCGCAACCTACCCCCACTCGCCCAGCAATCGATGCAGACCACAGACAACACGTGCCAACAAAGCGTTACAATGTCTTTTATCTGCGTGATATGTGCGCCGACGCGCACCAGACGCATCAATCATCTCATCGACTTTGGGAGGTGCAACCAAAGCGTGCTAGGTATCGACATTGGCGGCAACAATTGCAAGATTGCCGTACGCGAAGGCAACAACATACGCATGATCTCCGAGCGTATGCCCGAAAACATGGTGCGCGACGGCGAGATAGCCTCACCCGAGACCATGGCAAAGTTCTTGAGCGAGCTTCGCGAAGAGAACAGCATACGCGAGAAGAACGCCACCCTTGTGCTTAACTCGTCACAGGTGTTCTTCCGCCACGTAACGCTGCCCCCCATGAACATCTCGGAGCTTACACTCAACCTCCCGTACGAGTTTAGGGACTTCATCACCAACGACCCCAGCGACTATGTGTACGACTACGCCGTGGACGAGATGAAGAAGGACGAAGAGGACAAGCTGGTCCAGATGGAGCTCTACGCCGCAGCCGTCTCGAAGCCCATCGTAGAGTCGTACACCGAGATGCTGCGCAAAGCTGGATTCAAGCTTAGGATGGTCACCCCGGCACCCATGGCATACGCACGCCTGCTGCGCAATGCCCAAGGCACGCCAGCCGAGGAGGAAGGCAAGGACTACGTGCTGGTGGACATTGGCCACGGCGCCATTGTGGTATCTCTGTTCCACGGCACGCGCTATGACTCGGCGCGAACCATCGATTTTGGCTGCAACGAGCTTGACGGCATCATCGCCGACATCAAGGGCATTGATCCCTACACGGCAAGCAGCTACAAGTACACCAACTTTGAGGGTGTGCTCGACGACCCTGCATGCCTGGCACTATGCGACCGCATGGCCATGGAGGTCTCTAAGGTTGTCAACTTCCATAACTTCAGCAATCCCGAGCGCGAGATTGGCCAGCTGTGCTACATGGGCGGCGGAGCCTGCATCCCACAGGTTGTGCAGTCCTTGAGCGACATGGTATCCGTACCGGTCACCAGCGTTGACGTGCTTTTGCCCCCCGAAGCAAGCGGACACGAGAATTCGCTGGTCTGTGCGCTAGCGGTAGCCGGACTGCTTGAGGGAGAGTCGATGTAAATGGCACTCAATTGGAGCAAGGATATCAACTTCGCGGGGCTTTTAAAGCGTAAGCCCCGCCGTACCAAAGACGAGTACCCATCCAAGACGTTCATGAACATGGTCGTGCCCGACGAGCACGAGCGCAGCGCCGTGAAAACCGGCATCCTCGCCGCCCTTGGCGTAATTGGTTTGCTCCTCTTTGCCAAGTTTGGCGTGTTTGACTTCTATGCACGCGTCATCCAGAAGAGCAACGAGCTTTCCGAGCGCACCGATGTGCTTACCGACATTCGCTCGCAACTTGGTGACTACAACGAGGTGCTGGAGACCTACCGCATGTACGAGGCGGTTCGCATGACCAGCGAAGCCGGCGACGTTGCCGCCGTAGACGCGCTTGCCCTCGTAGATACCTACGTCATCCCCGTAGCCAAGCTTGACTCGCTCGACCTTGCCGAGAACGTGCTGTCGCTTGAGCTGTCGGGCATCTCGCTTGACACGGTGGGCAGTCTGGTAAGCACCCTCTATCAGCAGAAGATTGTGAGCGGCGTGCAGGTGTCAACGGCTACCGATGAGACCAACGCCAACAACCGCGAGAAAACGGTCTCTATGACCATCTCGTTGCAGTCTAGCGCGGCGTCCGACGCGGCAGATTCTGATGCCGTCACCAGCGGTGGAACCAGTAGCGGGGCAAGTGGCACCAGCAGCGGCGATACCAGCGATGGTGTTCTGACCGAAGACGAGAAGACCGAGATTCGCCAAGAGGTCATCTCGAACCTCTCGGGCAATGGCCAGACGTACACCGACAGCGCTACCGCCGTCGCCGAGCAGAACGCACAGAAGCAAGACGCTCAAAAGAAGAATAACTAGGGAGGGCCGCATGCTTACCTACACGTTCTCTAAGCGCGAAAAGATCATGCTAGCCATCCTTGGTGTGCTGCTTATTGCTATTGGTTGGTTTGAGCTGGTCTACGTCAACACCACCGACCAGATTCGCACGATTGAACAGCAGATAGAGACTACCAACTCCAACATCACTCTAGAGCAGACCAAGCTTGCCAAAAAGAAGGAGATGGAGCGCGTCATCGAGCAGCGCAAGGCCGAGGGCGCCAAGGCAACCCCCATCCCCGAGTACGACAACATCCGTCCGCTTATGGCCGAACTTAACAACGTCATGTCCAAGGCCGAGAACTACACGCTCTCGTTTGATGCCCTTGATACCGAGAGCACCGAGTACGTGCTGCGCGGTGTAGGCATGGAGTTTGGCTGCAGCTCGTATGCGGCTGCGGAGGAGATCATTGCCCTTATTGCCGACGGCCCGTACCCCTGCATCATTGACGCGGTTAACATCAGCGATGCCGGAGCCACCAATGTACGCTCCAACGGCTCAAATGTGAAGGCAAACATTCACGTGATCTTCTACGAGAAGCCCACAGAACAATAGGTCAAATCAAAGAATCCGCATCAGACCTCCTCCCATGTGTTTGACATTATGCAAAACGATTTCAAACACACGGGAGGAGGTCCTAAATGGAGGCAAGGTGTTTAGAAAGCCATGGCCCACCTGACGGCCCTGCTACGAGAGCTTGTCAAGCTCTTCCTGTAGCTTGTCTGCCAACAGGTACCAGCGCTGTACCGTATTCTCTAGAAAGAAGTAGTGAGCGGTGTAAAAGGCCAGCAAGATGGCCAGACCCAGCATGATGATCGCCGAGGCAGGATGCGTCTGAGGGTGCAAGAGCACCAGGTCAACCACAAATAACTCGCCGATAACGGTCATGACCAGCACGATGAGGTGAACAAGGCGCTCATGCTGGAGCCATGCCAGCTTTCTGAGATGTCGTTCCAGCAGGTCTTTTGTAATGGTCGCGCCTTCAACCATGCGCTCGTGGTCTTGGCAAAACTGCCGCATGTTAACACCGTATCGGTTGTCCATAACTGTCTCC